>NZ_DAIOEU010000041.1:0-43069 GCF_036746095.1 Dyella sp. | reverse complement strand
ACCTGATGGCCGACAACCTCACCGGCCAGGTGCGCAACATCGCCGAAGTGACCACCGCGGTGGCATCGGGCGATCTGTCCAAGAAGATCACCGTGGACGTCAAGGGCGAAATCCTGGAGCTGAAGAACACCATCAACGTGATGGTGGACCAGCTCAACGGCTTCGCCTCGGAAGTGACACGCGTGGCGCGCGAAGTGGGTACCGAAGGCAAGCTCGGCGGCCAGGCGCAGGTGCCCGGCGTGGCCGGTACCTGGAAGGACCTGACCGACAACGTCAACCTGATGGCCGACAACCTCACCGGCCAGGTGCGCAACATCGCCGAAGTCACCACGGCGGTAGCGCGCGGCGATCTGTCCAAGAAGATCACCGTGGACGTCAAAGGCGAAATCCTGGAACTGAAGGACACCATCAACGTGATGGTGGACCAGCTCAACTCCTTCGCTTCCGAAGTGACGCGTGTAGCGCGCGAAGTGGGTTCGGAAGGCAAGCTCGGCGGCCAGGCACGCGTGGAAGGCGTTGGCGGTACCTGGAAAGACCTGACCGACAACGTCAACCTGATGGCCGGCAACCTCACCGGTCAGGTGCGCAACATCGCCGAAGTGACGACGGCAGTGGCGCGCGGCGATCTGTCCAAGAAGATCACCGTGGACGTCAAAGGCGAAATCCTGGAACTGAAGGACACCATCAACGTGATGGTGGACCAGCTCAACTCCTTCGCGTCCGAAGTGAGCCGCGTGGCGCGCGAAGTGGGTTCGGAAGGCAAGCTCGGCGGCCAGGCGCAAGTGATCGGCGTGGGCGGCACGTGGAAAGACCTGACCGACAACGTCAATGCCATGGCCGCCAACCTCACCGGCCAGGTGCGCAACATCGCCGAAGTCACCACGGCGGTGGCGCTGGGCGATCTTTCCAAGAAGATCACCGTGGACGTCAAGGGCGAAATCCTGGAATTGAAGAACACCATCAACACCATGGTGGACCAGCTCAACTCCTTCGCGTCCGAAGTGACGCGCGTGGCGCGCGAAGTGGGTACCGAAGGCAAGCTCGGCGGCCAGGCGCAAGTGCGCGGTATTGCCGGCACCTGGAAAGATCTGACCGACAACGTCAACTTGATGGCCGACAACCTCACCGGCCAGGTGCGCAACATCGCCGAAGTCACCACGGCGGTGGCGCGCGGCGATCTGTCCAAGAAAATCACCGTGGACGTCAAGGGCGAAATCCTGGAACTGAAGGACACCATCAACACCATGGTGGTCCAGCTCAACGCGTTCGCCTCGGAAGTGACGCGCGTGGCGCGCGAGGTCGGCACCGAAGGCAAGCTCGGCGGCCAGGCGCAGGTACCGGGCGTGGGTGGCACCTGGAAGGACCTGACCGACAACGTGAACCTGATGGCGACCAACCTCACCAACCAGGTGCGCGGCATCGCCGAGGTGGTCACGGCGGTGGCGCAAGGCAACCTCAAGCGCAAGCTGTCGGTAGATGCCAAGGGCGAAATCGCCGCGCTGGCCGACACCATCAACGGCATGATCGAAACGCTGGCCACCTTCGCCGACCAGGTCACCAACATGGCGCGCGAAGTGGGTATCGAAGGCAAGCTCGGCGGCCAGGCGCGCGTGCCCGGCGCCGCGGGCTTGTGGCGCGACCTGACCGACAACGTGAACCAGCTCGCCGCCAACCTCACCAACCAGGTGCGCTCGATCGCGGACGTGGCCACCGCCGTGACCAAGGGCGACCTGTCGCGCTCGATCGCGGTGGAAGCTTCCGGCGAAATGGCCTCGTTGAAAGACAACATCAACGAGATGATCCGCAACCTCAAGGACCAGACCTTGAAGAACGCGGAACAGGATTGGCTGAAGACCAACCTCGCGCGCTTCTCGCGCATGCTGCAGGGCGAGCGCGACCTGGCCACCGTGTCCAACCTGATCATGTCGGAGCTGGCGCCGCTGGTGAATGCGCAATACGGCGTGTTCTACGTGACGCGCCGCGAGGAAAACGAAACCGTGCTGGACCTGGTCGCCAGCTACGGCGCGGAAAGCCGCGACATGCTCAAGCCCGCCTTCAAATTGCGCGAAGGACTGATTGGCCAATGTGCGGCCGACAAGCGCGCGATCCTGCTCTCCGACGTGCCTGCCGAATTCATTCGCATCAGTTCCGGGCTTGGCCAGGCGGCGCCGGTCAATACCGCGGTGCTGCCAGCGCTGTTCGAGGATGAGGTGAAGGCCGTGATCGAGTTGGCGTCCTTCAGCCGTTTCAACGAAACGCACCAGAGCTTCCTCGACCAGCTGATGGAATCGGTCGGCATCGTGCTGAACACGATCGCCGCCACCATGCGCACGGAAGGCCTGCTCAAGCAGTCGCAGTTGCTCACGCAGGAATTGCAGGCACGCCAGACCGAACTGACCACCAAGCAAAAAGAACTGCACACCACCAACGAGGAATTGCAGGAAAAAGCACAGCTGCTGGAGAACGAAAAGAAGCAGGTGGAAGCGAAGAACTTCGAGATCGACCTGGCCCGCCGCGCAGTGGAAGAAAAAGCCGAACAGCTGGCGCTCACTTCCAAATACAAGTCGGAGTTCCTGGCCAACATGAGCCACGAACTGCGTACGCCGCTGAACTCCCTGCTGATCCTGTCGCGGCTGCTCTCCGACAATCCGCAGGGCAACCTCAACGACAAGCAGATCGAATTCGCGCGCACCATCCACTCCGCGGGCTCCGATCTGCTCAACCTGATCAACGACATTCTCGATCTGTCCAAGATCGAATCGGGCACCGTGTCGATCGAGCTCGGCGACATGTCGATGAACAGCCTCAAGCAACACATGGAGCGCACGTTCCGTCAGCTGGCTGCCGACAAGAACCTGGATTTCCAGGTCGAGTTCAGCGCCAACCTGCCGGCTTCCATCCGCACCGATGAAAAACGCCTGCAGCAGATCGTGCTCAACCTGCTTTCCAATGCCTTCAAGTTCACCTCCCAGGGCCGCGTCACGCTGGCGGTGAACCGCGCCACCGGCGGCTGGAGCACGCATCACCGCGTGCTGCGCGATGCAGATTGCGCCATCGAAATCGCCGTGACCGACACCGGCATCGGCATCCCCAAGGACAAGCAGAAGCTGATCTTCGAAGCCTTCCAGCAGGCCGACGGCACCACCAGCCGCAAATACGGCGGCACCGGACTTGGGCTGTCCATCAGCCGCGAAATCGCCCGTCTGCTCGGCGGCGAACTGCAGGTTCGTTCCACCCCCGGCGAGGGTTCCATCTTCACACTGTTCGTGCCGATGGAGCTGCCTTCGCTGGCGGCTGCCGCACCGGCCATCCACACCGCGCGCTATGACAACAGCGGCGCCACCCTGCCCAATGTCCTGCCCGCGCAACTGGAAGTGACTGACGATCGCGATGCGCTGGATGATTCTCCGTTCGTGCTGATCGTCGAAGACGACCCCACTTTCGCCTCGATCCTGCTGGACATTGCGCGCGATGTCGGCCTGAAGGGCGTGGTGTCGACCGCCGGCGCCGGTACGCTGGCACTGGTGCGCAAGCTTCGCCCGCACGCCATCACGCTGGATCTTGGGCTGTCGGATATCGACGGCTTCGTGCTGCTGGATCTGCTCAAGCACGATCCGCACACCATGCATGTGCCGATCCACATTATTTCCGGCATCGAAAACCTGGCGGCCGATCAGTCACTCAACGATTACGGCGTCACCGAAAAACCGGCGACAGTCGAACGCCTGACAGACGTATTCACCGACCTGGCGCGGCGTATCCGCCAGAGGCCGGTACCGGCCGTTGTCCCGGCTGCGGACAGCGCCGCCATCACTGCCCTGCGGGCGGCGCCCGAATTGGCCGGCGCCAAAATCCTGATCGTCGATGACGACATCCGCAACATTTATTCCCTGACCAGCGTGCTGGAAAACTACGCGGTGGAAGTGCTGCATGCCGAACGCGGGCGCGATGGCATTCTCATCCTCGAACAGACGCCGGGCATCGACGTGGCGCTGATCGACATCATGATGCCCGAGATGGACGGCTACGAAACCATGAAGCAGATTCGCGCACAGCCCAAACTGGCCAACGTGCCGCTGATCTCGGTAACGGCCAAGGCCATGAAAGGCGACCGGCAGAAATGCCTGGACGCCGGCGCATCCGACTACATCGCCAAGCCGGTCGACATCGAATTGCTGCTCGCCCTGCTGCGCGTGTGGATCACGCGCTCGCGCGAGCGTGCAACGCCGAACGTGCAAACGCTGGAACTGGCGCTGGAGAACCAGCCATGACACCTTCCACACTCGCGGCCGTCCACGTGGCGCCCGATGGTCCTTCGCAAACCGCCGCCCGCGCCCGCGTATTGCTGGTGGACGACGATGAGGGCAACTTGCACGCGATCACCAACGTGCTGGAAGACATCGCGGAAGTAGTGCCGGCCAATTCGGGCGAAGAAGCGTTGCGGCAGCTGCTCAAGGGCGAGTTCGCGGTGATTCTGCTGGACGTCTACATGCCAGGCATGGATGGCTACGAAACCGCGCAGCTGATTCGGGCGCGCGAGCAGACCAAGCGCATCCCGATCATTTTCCTTTCCGCCGTGAACAAGGAGATGGAGCACCTCATCCGCGGCTATGCCATGGGCGCGGTCGACTACGTGTTCAAGCCGGTCGAGCCGATGGTGCTGCATTCGAAGGTGGCCGTGTTCGTCGACCTGTACATGATGCGGCGCGAAGTGCAATTGAAAGCCCTGCAGGAGCAGGCCTTGCGCGACGCCGCACTGCAAGCCGAGCAAGCCTTGCGGCGCGCCGAGCAGCGGCAGACCGCCATCCTGGAATCGCTGCCGATCGTGCTTTACCTGGAACAATGCGACGGCTCCCCGCACGCGCCCAGGTTCGTCAGCGGCAACTTCAAGGCGCTGACCGGTTTCACCCTGGATGAACTCACCACCCAGCCGATGCCATGGATGGACCGCGTACATCCCGACGACCGCGCGCACGTGGCCAGCGAGCTGGCCGCTCGGCAGGATGGACGCGACTACGCCGTGGAATACCGCTGGCTCATGGCCGATGGACAGTACCGCTATCTGCTGGACCAGGGCGTTATGCTGCGCGACGCGCAAGCCGATGCGCTGGAATACGCAGGCACCCTGCTGGACGTGACCGATCGCAAGGAACTGGAATCGCAGTTGCTGCACGCACGCAAGATGGATGCCCTGGGACAGATCACCGGCGGCATCGCGCACGATTTCAACAATCTGCTTGCGGCAGTGCTGGGTGGCCTGGAGACGCTGCAACTGCGCGTGCCGATGGCGCCCGAATACAATCGCCTGTTCAACATCACCCGCCGCGCCGCCGAACAAGGCGCGGCGTTGGTCGCACGCCTGCTGGCGTTTGCGCGCAAGCAGAAGCTCGAACCGGCCAGCATCGACATCGCGAAGTTCTCCACCGCCGTCACGCAACTGCTGGAGCACACGCTGGGCGGCATGGTGGCGCTCGATTGGCAGATGGAAGAGCACACCTGGCATCCCTATGCGGACGCAGGCCAGCTGGAACTTGCGTTGGTGAACCTGGCGATCAACGCGCGCGACGCGATGCCGCACGGCGGCACGATTCGCGTCAGGGGCCGCAACGCGCACGGCGGCCATGCCGGCCTTCCCGCCGGCGATTACGTGGTGCTGGCCGTGTCGGACGACGGCATCGGCATCTCGCCGGATGATCTTGAGCGCGTCACCGAACCGTTTTTCACCACCAAGGCGCAGGGCAAGGGCACCGGCCTCGGACTCAGCATGGTGTATGGTTTTGCCCGTCAATCCGACGGCACGGTGCGCATCGAAAGCCGGCTCGGCCAGGGCACCACGGTGGAAATCTGGTTGCCGCGCGCCGCACAGTTGCCGCAGATGATCGCCAACGCACCATCGTTGTCTTCAACGTTGCAAAGCAGCCCGCCGGAAGGCTTGCACCATATCCTGCTGATCGACGATCACGACGGCGTACGCCTGACCACCGTGACCTTGCTCGAAGAACTCGGCTACCGCGTCACCGCGCTGGCCGACGGTGCGCAAGCCGTCGACTTGCCGGACGAAACGCTGGAAGACGTCGACATGCTGATCAGCGATTACGCCATGCCGTTGATGTCCGGCTCAGAAGTCATTCGCCAATTGCGCGCGAAGAAACAGTCGCTGCCGGCGATCATCATTACCGGCCACGCGGATGCGATTGCGAATATTCCGGAGAGCGTGCGGGTGCTCAACAAGCCGTTTACACTGACGCAATTGCAGGAAGCGATCGTGGCGGTGGAGGCGGTGCAAGCGGCGTGAGTCTGATGATTGCGAATGACCATCCCCTCCCCTGCTTGCATGTGCCAGGCACATTCCCATCAACGGATTTTATTTCGAAAACTTCGACGCTACCTGCAACGCCGAGCCCTTCCACCGTTTCTGCTCCACCTTGCGCCACCACGGCTGCACGTCTTCCATAAACGCCGGCTCGACCGGCTCGCCCAGCAGCGGCATCATCAGTCCTGCCGGCGCCTTGGCGAGCAGCACTTCCGCCGGCTCGTCCCAGGCATGCATGGCCAGGTTGAACGTAGCCCAGTGAATCGGCAAAAAGCTTCCGCTGCCCAGTTGCCGCCACGCTTTCAAGGCATTGTCGGGGCCAAGATGGACGCTGCCCCACGATGGATGAAACGCACCGACTTCGATCATCACCAGGTCGAACGGCCCGAGACGCTGGCCGATCTCGGCAAAGTGCGGTGCAAGGCCGGTATCGCCGCTGAAGAACACCGCATGCCGTTCGCCGCGGATGGCGAACGACGACCACAACGTGCTGTTGCGGTCGCGCAGTGTGCGGCCTGAAAAGTGATGCGATGGCGCTGCGGTAATGGTGAGGCCGTTGACCATGGCGCTTTCCCACCAATCCAGTTCAGTGATGCGTTCGGCAGAAATGCCCCATGCTTCCAGGCGTGCGCCAACGCCAAGCGAGGTGACGAACGGTACGTTCAACGCAGCCAGCGTGCGCACGCTGAAGTAATCCAGATGATCGTAGTGATCGTGCGAGATCACGATCGCGTCGAGTTCGGGCAGTGCATCGATCGCCACCGGCACCGGCTGAAAACGCTTCGGCCCGAGCAACGGAAACGGCGAGGCCCGCTCGCCCCACACCGGATCGGTCAGCACGCGCTTGCCGTCGATTTCCAGCAAGACGGTGGAATGCCCGAGCCAGGTCGCGCGCAGGCCGGACTGCGCGCGCCGCGTCCACGCCGCGCGCGGATCGAGCGACGGCAGCGGTTGCGAGGGCACGCGCACGTCATTGCCGTGAAACATGAGGTCCATCAGCGCCGGCCGGCTTCCCACTTCGCGCACGGCACTGGGCGCATAGGTATTGATGAAGCCACCTTCCGCGTATTGCCTGGACGCATGCATGCGATCGAGCCGCAATCCGGCAAGTTTTTGGCGAAACGGAGACATGCCTACCTCTTTGGGGATACCAGTGATACGGCAGGCCGCGTACGGCCTGTCTGGGAACTATGTGTGCGTGGCGGGCACTATCAAGCCCTACTCAAGCGGCATTCGAGTACAGTTTTTGAATAGCAGGCCACGTAATCGCTATATGATGGCCGCGCACGCGCTCCATGCCGGATGACGGGGTATCGCCATGGGTTTGACATACATCTTCCACGACGGGCTGGTTCCGTTTCTCGCCGTGCTCGTAGCTACCACCTTCGTGGCACTCGCCTGCCATTACTTCACCAGCGGCTGGCCATCGCTGCTCGAATCCCTGTTCTGGGACTTCGTCGTCACGGTGGCGGCCTGTCTTGCCTTCATCGCGATTCCGTTGTGGCACCTGTCCGGCGCCGCGCTGCTGCCGTGGTCGGGCGAATGGGAACCCGTCGAGATTTATCGTGCGCTGGTGGAACTGTCCTGCCTGGCGGCGTTGATCGGCTACATCCTCGGTGCGGTGTTGATTCCGGTTGCCTGCAAACGCGCCGGTTGCTGGCAGTGATGCTCGATCACGCGTTGTGCCAGAAAAATTCGCCCAGCCTGCGCAACTCGTCGAACTGGCTTGCCAGTTCAAAGCTCAGTAAAAAAACCGCGGCATAGAACACGCCCTGGTACTTCACCGACCAATCCAGTGCCGGCACGGCAAGCCGCGCACGAATCATGGGATGGTTGAGCAGCAGGCAGATGATGATGCCAAGTGCAGCACCGGCCAGGATGTCGGTCGGGTAATGCATGCCTAAGTAGACGCGCGGAACGCAGATGAAGAAAAAGGCATAGATGTAGGCGAGGATCCCGAGCCGTCGCGAGGCGAGGAAGATGCCGGTGGCCACCGCGCACCACATCATGGCGTGATCGCTGGGGAACGAACTCCAGGTGCGCAGCACGGGCACTTTGCACGCCACCGGATCGCTCGGAAAGTTCATCATCAACGCCGGGTCGGCCATGGGCCGGAGCCGGAACGGCAGGTAGTGGGCGAGCAGCCTTCCCGTGGCCAGGGCAAGCATCGTCGCCACGGTCGTGGCCACGACAATTTCACGATCGCGCCGCGCCGTCGGCCCGTTCCGAAACCACAGCCACCACAGCAGGCAGATCATGCCCAGGCCACGCGTGAAATAAAATTTCTCGATGCCGAAAGCCACGTAATCGAGCATGGACGATCGAGGCACGACGTGGTTGATAAAGCGAAGAATGGCGAGATCGAACGGGTTCACTGGCGACAGGATTGCTACAGTGCGGTGACAGCTCAGTGATCTACTGTGTCAACCGTGCGTCAGACGTGAAAAATATGCCAAGGCGATGGTCGCACGCGCGTGACGGCTACCAAACGTTCATGGTCGCGTGCGATGAAGCGACCATTTCCATCCCTTGTCGCCATCAACGGGCGGATTCCTCCTTCGATTTGGCCTTGATCAACAGGCGGACTCGTTCCGCGTCTTCCGGCGTGGCGGGGTTGTAGACCACCATGCCCAAATCGGGCTGGCCATCAGGCGCTGGGGTTGGCGTTCCGCTCGCCCCAACCTGCGCTAATCAGGCGTCGTAACGAATTGCACTTGCTTGCCATCGAACAACGTCGCGACCAGCGTTCGGCCATCCGGCAGAAAGCTCAGCTCGCGCGGAAAGCCCGGCGCAGCCACTGACAACAGCTTCGTCGGCGCACTTCCATCCAAAGGCGTAAGCCCGGCCAACTGACCGCTGCCGTTTTTGCCGAAGCGATCGGATACGGCCACCCAGGCCTGTTTGCCATCAGGACGCACGGCGATACCAACGGGACTGTTACCGATGGGAAAATCACCGATAGCGGCGCGTCCGGCTTCATCAAACTGCACCTTCAACAGCGCATTGTCGCCGCGTGCCGTGACCCACAGCTGCTTTCCGGAAGGCGCCATGGCGATACGCACGGGATTGCATCCAGCGGGCCACGCCGTCACCACGGCGCGCGCGGGGTCGGTCGCCGCCTTGGCCACGTCGATCTTGAAGAGCAAGCCTTGCGGATGGGTCTGCCCCTCTCTCTGCTCCGGCTTGCATACTGCTTTCATGCTGGCCGGGCCGCGCTGGCTCGTCGCATATAGCCATTGGCCGTCCGGCGAAAACGCCATCCCCACCGGAGCCGCCGCCACGGGAACATGCCCGACCAGCACATCTTTGCTGAAGCCATCGGCGCGCGCCTTGGCAAGATCGAACACGCTGATGCGCGAGGCGTATTCATCGGCAACGAACACCAGCTTGTCGTTCGGACTGATGGCCGCGTAGACCGCACCGTCTTCCGAACCGGCCGGCAGGACGCCGAGCAATGGTTGGCCGCCGCCTGCCTCAAGCCTTTTGACATCCAGCACGGCGGTGCCGTTGCCCCCCGCCACCACAAGCACTTGCCCATCATGCGAGAGCGCTTCGCCGTACGCCTCGGTGCTCAAGGCGACCGTATGCTCAACGCCATAAACCCCGTCGTTGTCGTGCAATACGACGACCGCGCCCTTTCCTTTGCCACTGCTCGCAGAGACAAAGAGCCAACAACCCTCCGCATCCGGCAAGGCCGAAAACGGATGACCGGGCACATCGACACCAAGCGTTCGATTCGGCGGCGTGCAGCTTGCGGCATGCGATGGTGAAGCTGCCCATAGCACAAGCAGGCCGATGCAGAAGCAAGCGAACTTCATACGTTCCCCTGGCGAGACGTTTCCGTAATGGTCGTTCGGCCGAGCCGAATGCAGATCATGCCAGGCTGCAGTCAATCGCGCACAGCGCACCTTATTCGGTACGCGTTGCCGCAATCGGCGGCACGGACGCTGCGCGCAACGCCGGCGCAAGCACGGCGAGTTGGCCGAGCAACCAGAGCGCCAGCACGCCAACCGGCAGGTAGTACACCGGCAAGCGCGGTAACTCATACGAGAGCATCAGCCAGATGTTCAAGCCGTAAGCCAGCACCATTCCCAGCGTCACGCCCATGCTGACGATCAGGAAATTCTCGGTCTGGAAATAACGCAGGATGTCGCGCCGCGTGGCGCCCAGTGCACGCCGCACGCCGATTTGCTTTCGCCGTTGCGCGACCCAGAAACTGGCAAGACCGACGATGCCGAGCGCGGTCACCAGCAACAAGGCGGCGATCACTCCCAGCAGGATGCCGGTCATCGCAACATCCTGTTGAAAATAACTGCTGCGCAATTCGCCGATCGTGCGGCTTTGCTGCTGATCGAGCACGGCTTCCGGAGCGGCTTTTATGGCGGCGGCTCGTGCATCGCGCAGTACGCGCTGCAATTGCGCGGGTTCGGCGCGGATCAGATAGTTGCCGGCCAGATGCTTGCCCGGGATGCCGGGTACAAACACCGACCACTCCCGCGTGGCCGGACCGCCCTCGCCACCGCCAGGCCGCGCCAGATGTGCCACTACGCCGGCAACGCGATAGTGAGATCTGTCCATCCAGAATTCGCGGCCAAGCGGGTCTACACCTGGCCATAGATGCGCAGCCAACGCCCGCGTTATCCACACTGGCGCATCTGCCGGGGCAAAGTCGTTCAAGGCGCGGTAGTCGCCGGCCTTGGGCACATCGCCCGCTAGCAGTTCGAGTCCCAAGGCCTTGAAGCTGCCAGGCCCGCCGACATAGAAATCCACCACCCCGCCCGGCTGTCGATTGGCTGCATCCAGATGAATGCCTGCGGTGCCCGCATGTTCACCGAACGGCACTGCGTTGATTACGCTGACCGCTTGCATGCCCGGCACCTGGCCGAGCGCAGACAGCACGCGTGCATTGAGATCGACGTCGTTGCAGTCATCGCAATCGAGCTTGATCTGCGCAAGCGAGGTTTCATCCACCCCGGCTTGGATGTGCATCTGCTCGACACGGTTGGCAATGAGAAAGCACGCATTGCATAGCACGGCGCACGCCAACGCGATTTCCAGCGCGATAAGCATGGTGGCCAGGCGGTGGCGGCGAAGGGCGGAAAGTATCGGTGCAATATGCATGATCGGCCCCTTATAGCGTCTTCAACTGCAACGCCGGGGCCACGCGGCTTGCCCGGAAGGCCGGCAGCAATCCGGCAAGAAGCGTCGCCGCAATCGCCGCAGCAAACGTCAGCATGAAGATGGAGAAATCCAGGTGCACCAGATCCGCATAAACCGCAGGTTGCCGGCGTACGATCCACAACCCAAACAGGGTCAATAGCCATCCGCCAAAACCACCGAGCAAACCGACGACGGAGGCTTCCACCAGGCACTGCATGAAAACGGCTGCACGTGTCGCACCAAGCGCCCGCCGTACGCCAATCTCGCCGCCGCGATGCAGGAACTTGGCCAACAAGAGCCCCACCGTGTTGAACAGGCAGATGACCAGGAAAGCGACGGCCAGCCATGTCTGCAACCGCACGTCACCCGGCACCACGTGATTGAAGTCCAGCCACGCCATCAGGTTTCTCATGCGGGTATTGCCGGCATGATTGAAACGTCCAAGCGCCATTTGCTGGGCGGCGTAATCCGCTACGAAGCGCCGATACGCAGCCACTTTGGATGCGTCATTCAACTGCACCCACAGGCTCACCCATAGACATGGCCAATCCTGCTGGCTGCCGGCCAGGTCAGGACTATGCCAACAAGTGAATTGCTCGAAATGGTTGCGATTGATGTCCTGCCCGGTGGAGAACGGGATCATGAGATCCTCGGGCTTCACGTAGAAGTCCGCCGTGTCGCCATCGGAAAAGCGCCCACCGGCCACGTCATAAAACAGCGGCGAGGGACGCCACGGCTTGAGCACACCCACGATGCGCACATCGCTGTCGCGTATCCGCAACGTGCGGCCCACGCTGTTGGCGCCGCCGAAAAGTTTGCGGTTCAAATCATCGGAGATCACCACCACTCTCGTCCGGCGTTCGTCGTCCGCGGCATCCCACACCTGCCCGTATTGGAACGGAACGTCGAACATCGCAAAGAAATCCGCGGTAGTCGCCAGCAGCCGCACCTCCAGTGCCGGCATGTCCGCATCAGGGGCTTTGACCCGAATGTCGCCTTTGGCAATGAGTGCCTGGCGGTCCGCGCGCTTGGCCGACCAGAGATCGACGGCGGAATGAAAATCCATCACGTCGCGCGGTTCATGATCATCGCTATCGTTGGGGTCGGGGTCCACCTGCGGATAGAAGATGTGCGCGCTGCGCCCTGGCAGCGGATCGCCGGAAAGAATGTGCATCACCGTAAGCGTGGTCATGCTTGCGCCGATACCTATCGCGATCGCCAGCACCATCAAAGCCGTAAGGACTCGGTTGCGTTTCAGGCTTTGAAACGCCAATAACAGGAAATAGCCGAACATCCCTCTCGTTCCTCCGTTTTATCGGCGCATGCGCCGAGCACCGACGCCATAGGCTGGCGACAGGAATTAGCAAACCGTATGCCATAAAAGCAGGATCCAAAAAGCCTTACGCATCAAAGCTATCCTTGCGATGCATGGCATGCACGAGTGTCCGCGGACATTCGTGCGGACAGGCGGACATGAGGAGCACGGCTCTCCGTGAAAATGAAGCGCTTTCAAGATTTCGCTAAAACGGTGGGCGTGATGCCCGTTGCAGCTTGATCCTGAAGAGCGTGGCGCGCCGAACCGGCTATATTGTCCAGCCTTCGTACCTGCTCCAAATACAGAGACGCGAAAAAAATGAGCACGATTTCAAAATCGCTTCATCAAATCCGTGCCATTTTCAAGTTTAAAAAAAACCTATTCCCATGCCTTGGATCAATGGCCTTGCTGGCGACCGCCGTGACAGGAACCGCTGCAGCGCAGGTGGGATCGGGCCCCATGGCAATGCCGCCGCCTCCGGCATTGCCCGCGCCGCAGGACAAGCCCTTCAAGGACGCCATCGCATTGGTGGTCAACGCCACTGATACCGACCATCAGATTTTCTCGGTTCACGAGACTATTCCCGTTCAAACACCCGGTGACGTGGTATTGCTCTATCCGGAATGGGAAACGGCAAGCCACGCGCCGACCGCCGGCGCTGCCGAGTTGGCCGGCCTGCTGGTGGAGGTAGACGGAGTACGTTCGGAGTGGGTGCGAGACCCGGTGGACATGCATGCCTTCCACGTCGACATACCGGAAGGGGCCAGGGCGATCACACTGGATTTCCAGTTTCTCGCGCCTGCCAGGAGCCACCTGCTACGGCCGAATATGATCAACGTGCCCTGGCAGCGTGTGTTGCTCTACCCCGCCGGCTGGTACGTGCGGGATATCCCGGTGACCGCCACGCTCATGCTGCCGCCCGGACTTACCGCTTTCACTGCACTTGCCTTCCACGATGCCGGCAACGATACGCTCAGGTTCGACACGGTAACGCTCGAGCAATTGGTCGACGCGCCTGTTTATGCCGGCAGATATACGCGTCAGGTCGTGCTCGACGAAAACGCCGCCAAGCCGGTGCGGTTGGATGTATTGGCCGATGCACCGGAATATCTCGCCATGACCCAGGACGAAGTCGCACGCATGAAAGCGCTCGTTGCGCAGGGTTTGAAGACATTCGGCACGCCGCCGTACCGCCATTACGACGCCATCGTTACGTTGAGCGATGTGCTATCGCCCGATGGCGGCGGCGGCATCGAACACCTGGAGGAAGGCGAAAATAACCTTCCCGCCGCGTACTTCGGCAACACGGCGCAACAGCTCAACAATCTTGACCTGATCGCGCACGAGTTTGTGCACGCATGGAACGGTCGATGGCGCCAACCTGCGGATTTATGGTCGCCCACCTTCAATCAGCCCGTCATGGGCTCGCTGTTATGGGTGTATGAAGGCCAGACCGAATTTTGGGGCCGGGTGCTGGCCGCCCGTGCAGGCTTGCGCGATCGCCAGCAAACCTTGGACAAGTTGGCGTTAGACGCCAGCATCGTCGCCAACCGTGACGGCCGAAGCTGGAAAAACCTGCAGGACAGCACCAACGACGCGATCTATATGGCCGGGCATCACGTCGCATGGCGCGATTGGCAACGCCGCGAAGATTACTACCCTGAGGGAGTATTGCTCTGGTTGGACGTTGATGCGCGGCTGCGTGAGTTGAGCCATGGCAAACGCGGCTTGGACGATTTCGCGCAGCTCTTTTTCAATGCCAAAAAAAATCAAACGCGTACCTATACCTTCCAGGATGTCTGCGAGGCATTGAACACGGTCGCTCCCGATGATTGGGCAGGCTTTCTCAATCGCCACCTTCGCAGCCACCAAGCCAGTGACGCGATCGCAGGGTTGGCGCGCGCCGGATGGAAACTCACGTACAGCGACGTTCCCACGGCAACCTTTCTTCAGGATGAAAAGGAAGCCGGCGTCAGCAATCTCGACGGTTCGATCGGCTTGCAAGTCGACGCGGATGGCGAAGTGCAATCCGTTCAGTGGAATGGGCCGGCGTTCCGCGCAGGCTTGTCACCCGGCTCGCGTGTGATTGGCGTGAATGGGCAACCCTTCTCCGCGACGTTGCTCAAAGCCGCCGTCCAATCGTCCGCGGTAAAACCCCTGCATCTTCGGGTTGGCATCCAAGGGGACAAACGCGACATCGTGATCGGCTATCGAGGCAGCTTGCGCTATCCGCATCTTGAACGTATCGCAGGGACGCCTGACCGGCTCTCCGCCCTGCTCGATCCCCGATAAAAGCAGTGCGCGCTGCTCTGGGTTGCGAACATCGCCTCGCCCTGCCGTGCTTATTCACAAAACCCTGGACTGGAAAACTACTAGATGCCTAGTTGACAGTGCGCAAGATCGGCCTAGAATCTACTAAGCTCTTAGTAGACCAGTGCTCTCCCATGAAAATTTCGCTTACCGACCGCGAGGCCGACGTCATGCAGGTGCTGTGGGATCATGGCCCCTCCGTGGTCTCCGAAGTGCGCGAGCGCTTGAGCGATCCGCTCGCCTATACCACCGTACTGACCGTACTGCGCACGCTGGAAGCAAAAGGCTATGTCGGGCACGACGAAGAGGGACGCGGGCATCGTTATTTCGCCAGCGTGAAGCAGCAGGCCGCACGCAAAAGCGCGCTGCAGCACCTCACCGACAAGCTGTTCAAGGGCTCTGCCGAACTGCTCTTTTCGCACCTTGTTTCCGACCAGAAATTGACGCCGGAGCAGATCAAGCGCATGCGGCAATTGCTGGCGAATCAATCCGGCAAGGACAAACCCTGATGTTGGCCATGGTCAGCTATGTGGTGATGGTCGGCGTCTTGCTGAGCATCGCAGCGCTGGTGGCCGAATACGCCGCAAAACAGCGTGCCGCATCGAGGCGATGGATCTGGATAACAACCATCGCCGCCTCGCTGCTGCTCCCGCTGATCATTCCCAACGTCACGGTGCACATGCCGGATCTGATCAAACCGGCGGCCGAGGATAAGGCGATTGCACTGCGTGACATGACATCGGTACACGTACCTTTGGCGGTGCTCGACCTTGGCTTGCCGGATACCGCCGTAAAAGCGTATTGGCTTGACGCCTTTTTTCACCGCATGTGGCTGGCCATCTCCCTGGCCGTGCTGGCGGCACTCACGCTCAGCGGCGGCCTGCTCTATTGGCGCAAGCGTCACTGGCTGCAAGGCCGCCTTGGCAACACCCCCGTGTTGATTGCACCTGATATCGGGCCTGCCGTGGTGGGCTTGCTGCGCCCGCGCATCGTCATACCGGCCTGGCTGCTGCACGAGTCAGCCGAACGTCAACAGTTCGTGCTTGCCCATGAGCAATCCCACCTGGATGCACGCGATCCGCAGATGCTCACCATCGCGCTGTGCCTGCTGGTCGTCATGCCCTGGAACCTGCCGCTTTGGTGGCAATTCCATCGGCTGCGCCGCGCCATCGAGGTGGATTGCGATGCGCGCGTGCTGCGTGGCGGCCGGGACATGGCGGAATACTGCGAAACCCTGATTCAAGTGGGCCAGAACCAGTCCCGCTACATCGGCGCCGTGGCTGCCATGTCGGAGTCCGGATCGTTTCTCGAACAGAGGATCAAGATCATGTTGCTGAAACCACGGAAATGGGCGCGCCTGTCGGCGCTTGCGATGATGAGTGTGTCGGTGGGCATGGCGGCATTCGCTGCGCAGGTGACGCCGCCGGATGCAAGCGATGTATCGGCCAAGCATGCGATAAGCGTGAACCCAGCCGTGCTTGCCAAGTATGTGGGCATTTACCAGTTCGGCCCGTACTCGGTGCTGACGGTGAAGCTGGACGGAACGCAGCTTGAAGCACAACTCACAGGACAACCGTTTTTTCCGGTTTATCCGAGCGGCGATACGACTTTCTTCTACAAAGTGGTCGATGCACATATGAACTTCGTGACGACTGCGCAAGGACAGGTCACCAGCGTGGAGTTCTATCAGAACGGGCAACACATTGGCGCTCCACGCATCGATGCTGATACGGCGCAACGCCTGCAGAGCGCACTGGAAAAACGGGTAAGTGCTCAACAGCCCTATGCCGATAGTGAGCAGGTTTTGCAGATCCTGCTCTCTGGAAATACTGATTCGCCACGCCTGAGTCCTGCATTGGTTCAAGCCATACGCGAGCGGCATTCAGCGTTGGAAGCCATGGTGGGCAAGCTTGGCCCGATAACGTCGCACGAGTTTATTGGAGTCAATCCCCAAGGATGGGACAAATACCTTGTTCGCCATATAAATGGCACGGAAAACGTGAGCTTTGTGCTGGATTCGCACGGCGTCATCGTCGGTGCCCTCCGTCATCCGTAGATCGGTATTGGACGTGTGGGCAGGCATGGATATTCGGCAACCGACAGGCGCAGTAGTATCCGTGACTTGTCCCGCTTACCGGTGTCCCCTTGTCCTCATTCAATGATCCGAGCGCCGTCGCTCGCTACGCAGAAGGCCCGGCCCGGCAGGTGCCGGGCTTGCATGCCCTGCAGCAAATGGCCCTGCTGCTTCTTGCCGAACATGTTCCCTCAGATGGTCACGTACTGGTGCTTGGCGCAGGCGGCGGCTTGGAGTTGAAAGCCTTTGCCGAACGGCAGCCAGGATGGCGCTTCCTGGGCATCGATCCATCTGCCGAGATGCTCAAGCTTGCAGAACAAACGCTAGGTCCGCTCGCATCCCGCGTAGAGCTTTTGGAAGGCTATATCGACGACGCACCGAACACTCGCTTCGATGGCGCAACCTGCCTGCTGACTTTGCACTTCCTCTCCACCGAGCAACGCCTGGACGCGCTCAAGAAACTGAGGCAACGGCTG
The DNA here is from genome assembly GCF_036746095.1 of Dyella sp. Taxonomy (NCBI): domain Bacteria; kingdom Pseudomonadati; phylum Pseudomonadota; class Gammaproteobacteria; order Lysobacterales; family Rhodanobacteraceae; genus Dyella; species Dyella sp. The sequence goes on along the minus strand of NZ_DAIOEU010000041.1, from coordinate 25,421 downwards.
AAACCAGGCGCTCCGCTGGTCGTTGCGCATCACAGTTTTCCACAGAGCGAACCCGAAAAAACCCGGTGGCTATCGCGTTACGCCGCCTTTGCAGTGCTATCCGGCATTCCGGAAGCAAATGCGAAAACGGCCATCGGGGCCATCGGCTCCAGGCTCCCATTGCTCTCACCGGAGCAGGAAGCCGCCCTGCTGCACGAGGCGGGCTTTCCATCGGTTGAACTGTTCTACGCGGCCTTCACGTTCAGGGGATGGGTGGCTTACGCGCCGTCCTGACGACATCCAGTAGCAGCACAACGCGGCCACAAAACATCCTCAAGCTCAACGCGCCGTCGTAGCCCTTCCCATTTCAGCTCTCAATTGCGCGACATCCTTTACGTTCACCATGAGATTCCCATCCATGGCGGTGGCAAAAGGCCCCATATAGCTTCGATACGTGCCATGCGCCGATTTGTCGGTCAGCGCGACCAACTCATGCCCATCCTTTCGAACGGGCTGCAAGGTAATCTCGCGCATCGAACCGTCCGACATGGTGACTTTACGGGTGAATTGACCCGAGAATGCCTGGGCAGGAACGAGATGGCTGCGGATCTCGTCGATAAAGACGGTGTAAGCGTGATCGGAAGGTACGACGGAGGGACTGCCGGGCGATGCGAAGACGAATCCGGCAGCGGAAGCCGCGGCGCCTGCCACAAAACCTGCCGTAACAAGAAGGAATGAACGATTGGAGATTGCCATCGTAGCCTCCTGATTGGGTGCGCCTAGGTTGTGACACGGATCAGGTGGCCTGGTTCCTATCCGATTGCCAGTCACTACGAAGCAGGCCGTACAAGGCAGTGTCCATCACCTCTTCACCGACTATCCACCGCTCACGCAGATACCCCTCTCGCTTGAATCCCAGGCGTTCGAGCAATTGAATCGATGAAAGATTGCTCGGATCAACGTCCGCTTCGATGCGACGCAAGCCGATGCTTTTGAAACCATATTCGATCAGGGCGGTGGCGGCTTCGACCATATAACCGTTACCCCAGAACTTTCGCCTGAGGCAGAAGCCGATTTCGGCACGCTGGGAGTGGACGATGCCGTTGAATAGCGCGCAATCGCCAAGCACCTCGCCGCTTTCGGCCAGTTCGATCACGCAGGTCACGCTGCTGCCATCGTTCAAGGACTGCAATTTGTCTGCAACGCGAGCTTGCGCTTGCTCTCTATCCTGCATCGGCAGGAACGAGAAATAGCGCATCGCTTCGGGGTCAGACCACACTTCAAAAAAAGCCGACGCATCTTCTTGCCGAAGAGGACGAAGACGAAGGCGCTTAGTGTCAATGCTTACGGGTTTGAACATGGATTGAAGCCTTTGCAAGTTGCCAGGCCCGAAGCTCATCGGCGCAAGCTATTGAACTCAACCAAGCGAGGGAAATGCAACAATGCGCAATTTGGCGCCGGCGTAAGGTACCAGCGTGATGGTTTGGGCGGCTTCATCAGCAGACGGTTCTGCTTTTGCGGGCACCGGCTCCGCATTCCCCTCCTCCGCCTTCCACGCCGGCACGTAACGGGCTTGCAGCGACAATTGCACAGCCGGTGTGGTGCCGGCGAAAGGTTTCTCGCCGATGGGATGCTCGCTCACGGCAACAGGTACATCAGGCTCGATGCCCAGGTTCCAGCGCGAGCCGGGATAAACCTGCCAATCGTTGGTCGGGCCGCGCTTGCGCCAGATAACCCAGTTCTCCTTGATCGGCAGCGCATAGACCAAGGCGCCACGGCTGAAGCTGACGGCGCCGTTGTAACCGCGCTCGGCTTTCACCTCGGCGCGGAAGGCTACTTCAATGACATCGCCTGACGTCCAGGTGCGCTCGATGGTCGTAAAACCCGAACTCGCCTTGATCGTTTTGCCATTGACCATGATGCGCGTATCTTGCGACCACGCCGGCATGCGCAGGCGCAACGGAAATGCCAATGCGCGTTGCGGCTTGACGGTGATGCTGACGGTTTGCCGGAAGGGATAGTCGCTGACCTGTTCAACCACCACCGGCACGTCGCGCACCACCGTATGGACCGTGCAAGGCGCGTAACTCATCGCGGCCAAGCCGCCATCCGCCGTAGCCATCCATAAGCTGTTGGTGAACTTGGGCCAGCCTTGGTGGAAATTCGCCGTGCAACAGCGGAAATTGGGCTCAAGTCCAAACAGGTTCGACTCCGGGCCATCGCTGGTCCACGGCTGGCGATGCAGGCTGCATTCCACTTGATTGGGCTGCTGGTTATATTGATGCGCCCACATGTCATCGGTCAGTGCCGCGGGCAGCGCGTTGAAGGCGATACGTTCCAACCGATCGCCCAGCACGGCATCGCCGGTAATGGCCAACGCCAGCTCCAGCGAATACATGGTCTCGACCACGGTGCATAGTTCGGTGCCTTGCGACGGGCTGCGGCCGGCAAGATGTTCATCGGCGGAAAACATGCCGTTGGGCAAGCCATGATAGGTATCGAGCATCTGCAGTTGATGATGGACCCCGTCGCGATCGACCGCACTGCCAGATACGATCGACCACACCGGTGACGCCTTCAACGCCTGCGCATTATTGACGCCGTGTACTTGCAGGCCGAGGTCTTCCATGAAGACGTCCGAGCTGCCCGCCTGCTTGCGCAGCGCATCCGCATCCACCTTCTGCGTGAATCGAAAATGCGCGAAGGCGCCTTGCCAGTCATACCCTTGCTGCTTGAGCAGCTGCGCCAGCTCGAGCAGCTTGGGATCGTACGTGCGCTGGTAGAGCCACAGTACCGAGACCAGCTCGTCCTGCCAGCGCATACGTCCCCAATCGCGCAACGGACGCGCCGGCATGGCCTGCAACTGATAGTGGAAATAGCGCGTCATCACGGGCATCACGCGCGGGTCGCCGGTCAGCTCTTGATACTGGGTCAGCACCTTGAGCATGACCATGCGCGGCCACCAGTCATCGTTGCTCCTGGGGCCAAACATGCCGTTGTCCCACGGATGATCCAGCGTCCAGTCGATAAAACGCATCGCCTTGGCTTTGAGCTTGGGCGAATCCAACTGCCACGCCAGGGGCACCAGACCATCGAGAAAATACGGGCCGTCTTCCCACGATTCGCCATTGCCACCTGACCAACCGCTATCCGGCCCCACGATGGGCCAGAATTCGTCCAAGTGGCCACCCAAACCGCCTGCCTGGATTTGCAGTTGCCGCAACAACCAGCCACCGGGCTTGATCGAGCCGGCCGGCAGCAATGCAAACGGTTGTGGCATCAAGGGCGCTTGCGGAAACAGCGGCGCTTGCCCGGCACCGCCTCCCACGGATGCAGCGGTCGAACCGGCAGTTGCCGCAAGCGAACGGAACGTCAGCGCACTCATGGCACCTGCCAAAGCCGCCCCTTGCAGGAAGGTGCGCCGGCTCATCGGGGAAAGCTGGAACATGCGCTGGCCCTCGGATCGTGAGGCGACCGAGTGTTGTCCAATCATCCGACAAATTCAAATATCGAAGGTAAAAATCCACACCCCCGGTCGCCACTCGCCTTAATGCGCCCTCAAATCGCAGGCTAGCTGGCGTTCGCAGCAATGAGTTGGGATAGATCGCGAGGAAGACCGTGCTCGATGAGGTGCCCCCCGGTGAAGCGAGCGTCACTGGTGACCTCTAGCACGGCAAAATCCGGAGCAGAAAACGATGCCATCAATTCCGGCGATTTGAACTCTGCTTCTACCAGGAAAAGCCCGGCCAGTTCGTCCTGAAACGCATCAATGGCCATGCAAACACCAGGCATCTCCGGCAACCGGTGCCTGAGCTTGCGAATCCATTTGCCGGGAAGTGCGCAGGAAAGCATCTGAAACTCTTCTTCCAACAAGTAGATGGATGTAATCAAGCGCGTCTGCGAATCAACATCGGCTTTTCGAGTCAGACGAAAAATCGCAGGCCCACCCGACAAGGGCCTTGCCTCTCTGAGCCGAAGGCGGGCACCCGTAACGTAGAGATCCGCGATCCGGATGGATTGGAGATCAAGTCCCTCGGGAACCGCTCGACATAACCAGCGACGCTCCCGTTCAACCCCCATGTATGCGGGGTTGTGAAAACCCAGCGAGGTCGCCAATTGACGATCAATGCTCATAGTCCTCTCTTAGATGCTTGCCACCCGCTTCGACAATGGCCGCCACTGGTAGTAAGGCTCATGCGCCAAGGCCAACAATGCATGGTCCTCGGGCGTGTCGCCATAGGCAAACACGCGTGAGAACTTGGAAAGCGGATAGCGCTACTGCACCAGGCGCGCTTTTTCATCACGCACGCATTGGGGGCCAAGGTAGCGGCCGGTGAAGCGCCCGTCACGCTGTTCCAGTGCGGAGCACAACAGCTCGATGCCGTGCTGCTGGCACCAATGGCGAAGATACAAATCCAGGCCACCGGAAACGACGACGACGGTATCGCCTCGCTGCTTGTGCCATGCGATGCGTTCCATCGCTTCCGGACGCAGCGTGGTGGGCAGGACATGCTGTGCGAAATGCTTGCCGCGCGCTTCCAACTCCTGCTTGGGAATGCGCCAGAAGCCAAGACTACAGATCAGCGCTCGCACCACGCTGCCGGAAACGATGCGCGCCTTGTAGCCGAGCAGGAAAGGCATGAGGAGAAGGCTTCCCAGCCATTTGCGATGCGGGCGGACGGCGAGGCGCATGAAATGCGGCATGGTTTCCCGGTAGGTAATCGTTCCGTCGAAATCGAACAGGGCAAGATCCATTGCTGGCTCCGGGGTTTGAACTGCGAATCTTGCATGGCACGGAATATCTCGCAAGGAGACTTTTGTTCGTCATTCCAGCGAAAGCTCACTGCTGCCCGGCATGTGTTTTGCGAATCCATGGCGACATGATGGATCACAAGCACTTAGCGTCGTCTGTCGATGCCGCAACTCGAAAAGTGCCAGAAGCTCTATGGCCGTCATTCCCGCGAAAGCGGGAATCCATTTTAAGGATGCATCAGAGCAAAATGGATTCCCGCTTTCGCGGGAATGACGGCCGTGTGGACTGCCTGCGACGCAGCGCAAAATACGTGCCGGATAGCAGTGAGCTTTCGCGGGAATGACGGCCCTAAGGGATACGGCGATTTTTGAGTCTTGCCCTCGATAGAAGAGCACTAAATTGCGTCATATCCACATCTTGCTGCGGCTTTGCAAAACCCGAGCCGGACACTAGTGAGCTTTCGCTGGAATGCGAGAGTGCGATCCAGGTGACGTTGACTCCAAGCTAAAGCACAAACAACCCCACCCGAACCCTCCCTGCTACCGCAGGGAGGGAGCGGATCACCGCATGTTCCGAACGTCACACTCAATCCGGATCCTTCTCGTACCGCGCCACCCCATCCGGCAACTGCACCCACGCATGTCGCCGGCACTCGTATACCGAATCCTGCGGCGGCGGAAAGTGGGGATCGGCAAACGCGCCCACCGCCACCATCACGTATTGATCGTTGCCTTCCTCGGTATGAAACACGTTGCTGCCGCAAACCGGGCAGAAGCGGAAACGGAACTTCGCGCCTTGATCGCCCGTGCGCACAAATTCAGTGGCACGGCCGCTGACCATGAAAGGCGCGGCAAAAGCGGCAAGCGCGGCAAAGACGCTGCCGGTGCGTTGCTGGCAGGCCAGGCAATGGCAAATGCCTGCGCCCAGTGTTTCTCCCTGCACTTCGATGCTCAGCTGCCCGCAATAGCAGGAGGCGGTTCTGCTCGACATGACGATCCCCGGTGGCGGTGGCAAACCGTGTGGATGGTACGCCTTCGAACGTCGGCGGAGCAGGCTGGGACCGCAAGCCCAGCCTGCTTTGCGGTTTACGCGTGCTGTTCGACTTGCTGGCGAATGGCGTCGAGGTCCGCCAGCACATGTTCCGGCAGCTGCAATGCCGCGGCTTGCAGGTTTTCACGTAGGTGCTGTACCGAGGAGGTGCCAGGAATCAGCAGGATGTTCGGCGAGCGTTGCAGCAACCAGGCAAGTGCAACCTGCATCGGCGTGGCCTTGAGCTCCGCCGCAAGCCTGGAAAGCTCCGATGACTGGATCGGCGTAAAGCCGCCCAGCGGGAAGAACGGCACATACGCAATGCCCTGCCCGGCCAGCTCATCGACCAGCGCGTCGTCTGACCGCTGCACCAGGTTGTAGTGGTTCTGTACGCACACGATCCTGGCAATGCCTTGTGCTTCGCGAACCTGTGCCGCTGTGACATTGCTCAAGCCGATATGCCGAACCAGTCCCTGCTGCTGAAGCTCGGCCAGGGCTTCGACCTGTCCGGCAATCGAGCCTTCGCTGGGCGCATGCACATTGCCCATGATGCGCATGTTGACCACATCCAGCACGTCCAACCCGAGGTTGCGCAGGTTGTCGTGCACGCCGCGCTTGATGTCTTCCAGCCCTTGTGCAGGCAGCCAGGAGGCGTCGTCACCGCGCACCGCACCCACCTTGGTAACGATCAGCAACTCGTGCGGATAGGGGTGCAGCGCTTCGCGAATGATCTGGTTGGTAACGTGCGGCCCATAGAAATCGCTGGTGTCGATGTGGTTGACGCCGGCATCCAGCGCTTCGCGCAGCACGGCGATGGCGGCATGGCGATCCTTGGGCGGGCCGAACACGGCGGGGCCGGCGAGCTGCATGGCGCCATAACCCATCCGGTTCACGGTGCGGCCGGCCAATGGGAAGGTACCTGCGTGGGAAGCGAGCTTGGACATGGGTGATCTCCTTAGATAGGTAGCACCTACTATGCAGGCCATGGGTTTGTTAGATAATCCGTGGCAATGTGCACGGGCTGTGCAAAGAATTGAACAATGGCCGTAGAGTTCAACGATCTCGCCGCCTTTCTTTCCGTGACGCGTGCCGGCGGTTTTCGCGATGCGGCGCGGGCCAGCGGCGTGTCCGCCTCCGGTTTGAGCGCGGCCGTGCGCCGGCTGGAAACCAAGCTGGGCGTGCGGCTGCTCAATCGCACCACGCGCAGCGTCGCGCCTACCGAGGCGGGGTTGCGCCTGATCGAGCGGCTGGCCCCCGCCTTGGCCGAAATGGAAGCCGCGCTGGATGTGTTGAACCGCTTCCGCGATCGTCCCGCCGGCACGCTCAAGCTCAACGTGCCGGCCGGCGTGGCACGCGTGGTATTGCCGCCAATCGTGACCGCGTTTCTGAAAGCCTATCCGGACATCCGCATCGAGACGGTGGTGGAAGACAGTTTCGTCGACGTGCTTTCTGCCGGATGCGATGCCGGCATCCGCTACGACGAGCGGCTCGAACAGGACATGGTGGCGATTCCGATTGGCCCGCGCTTGCAGCGTTTCGCCACGGCTGCAGCGCCGAGTTACCTGGACCGGCATGGCCGCCCGCTGCATCCGCGCGACTTGCTTGCCCACGCCTGCCTGCGCGGGCAATTCGCCAGCGGCGCCCTGCCGGTATGGGAATTCGAGCGCGAGGGCGAGGTGATTCGCGTGGATCCCAGCGGGCCGCTCCTGGTCAGGCCGGGACCTGCGTTCGACCTGGCGGTGAATGCCGCCATGGGCGGGCTCGGCATCGTGCACCTGTACGAGGAATGGATACGCCCGCATCTGGAAAGCGGCGCGCTGGAACCCATTCTTAAGCCGTGGTGGCAGAACTTCGCCGGGCCGTTTCTTTATTACCCCGGGCATCGTCATTTGCCCGCGCCACTGCGCGCATTTGTCGATTTCGTGAAGGAAAGCAATGCAGCGATGGGTTGACCTGCAAGGCAGTTCTTCCACTTGGCGAAAGACTGCCTGCCATGCGGCGTGGCTGCGGTCCTCATGTCAACGCGCGTAAAGTTGCCCAGGCCTTGCGCCTTTCCCGCATAGGAGTTCACCACCATGGCGACCTTCCCTTCTTCGCCATTGCTTGATCGCATCGGCATGCGGCTGCCCATCATCCAGGCACCGATGGCTGGCGTGTCATCGCCGTCGATGGCGGCAGCGGTCACCCATCATGGCGGGCTTGGCTCACTGGGCGTGGGTGCCATGACGGCAGCGCAGGCGCGAGCAGCGATCCATCAGTTTCGCGTGCTAGGCGAAGGGCCGCTCAACGTGAACGTGTTCGTGCATCGGCCGGCGCAGGCCAATGCGCAAAAAGAGGCGGCATGGTTGCAGCGTCTGCATTCGGAATTCGAGCGCACGGAAGCGCAACCGCCAGGAAGCCTGCGCGAGATCTATACGTCGTTTCTTGCCGATGACGACATGCTTGCGATGCTGGTGGAAGAAAAGCCCAAGGTGGTGAGTTTTCATTTCGGCGTACCACGGCCCGGGCAGATCACCGCACTGCGTGACGCCGGCATCGTGTTGCTTGGATCGGCCACGAACGTTGCGGAGGCCAAGGCGCTTGAAGCGGCGGGCGTGGATGCCATCGTTGCGCAAGGCTATGAAGCAGGCGGACATCGCGGCATGTTCGATCCGGATGGCGAAGACAGCCGCCTGGGCACATTCGCGCTCACGCGTTTGCTGGTTCGTGCGCTGAACGCACCGGTGATTGCCGCTGGCGGCATCATGGATGGCGCCGGCATAGCTGCCGTATTGAAGCTGGGCGCCGTTGCGGCGCAATTGGGTACCGCGTTCATCGCCACGGATGAATCATTAGCGGATAAGGCATTCCGCGCGCTGCTATTCAGCGACGCCGCGCATCACACGGTGATGACGCGCGCGATCTCGGGACGACCCGCGCGCAGCTTGGCGAATGACTTCACGCGCTGGGGCGCCCGCGTGCCTGACCATGCGGTGCCGGACTATCCCGTTGCGTACGATGCAGGCAAGGCGTTGAATGCCGCTGGAAAGGCGGCGGGATTGACGGGCTACGGTGCGCATTGGGCAGGACAAGCTGCGCCCCTGGCGCGCGCGTTGTCCACGAAAGCGTTGATGGAAACGCTGGAAAGCGAGTTGGAGCAGGCGCGTAGGCTGGGATGAAATCCAAGCACCGATTGGCATGGCGATCTGGGATTTCATCCCAGCTTACGGAGTGCTTCCGCTAGGCGTGACAGACGACCTGTAGCAAACTCCCCGCAGCCGTTCCGCTCACCTCTGCGAGGCACGCCGTATGGATCGCATCGACGCCATGAAAATCTTCGTGACGGCGCTGGATGAAGGCAGCCTTGCCGGGGCAAGCCGTCGAACCGGGCGATCGGCGGCGGCGGTAAGTCGGGCGATTGCGTTTCTGGAAGCGCATGTCGGCGTGCCGCTGCTGCATCGAACCACGCGCTCCATCAAGCTGAGCGAAGCCGGCGAGCGCTATGCGATCGCATGCCGGAAGTTATTGGCCGACCTGGAGGAAGCCGATCGTCAAGCCGCGGGAGAAAAATCCGTGCCGCGCGGCACGCTGACCATCACCGCCACCGTGTATTCCGGCGTGGAATTGCTGCGCCCGATCGTCGATGCCTTCATGGAACAATACCCCACCGTCAACGTGCGCATGTATCTGCTGGAGCGGCCGGTCAACCTGATCGATGAAGGCATGGACCTGGCCTTGCGCATTGCGCATCTGCCGGATTCGACCTTGGTGGCGCATCGTGTCGGCGAGGTGCGACGGGTAGTCGTGGCATCGCCGCGTTATCTGGCTACCCATCCGCGCATCGATGAGCCGGCGCATCTATCCAAGCATCCGGTGATTGCCCTGCAACACAGTGGCGTGGATTCGTGGACGTTTCCACCGGTGGAGGGTTCATCAGTGCCGCGCGCCGTACCCATCACGCCACGCCTGGTGGTGAACAACGTGCGCGCGGCCATCGCGTCTGCGGCAGATGGGCATGGGGTGACACGCCTGCTTTCGTATCACGTGGCGGCACAAATCAAGCAAGACTTGCTGCGCATCGTGCTGGCCGATGCCGAACCTGCACCGATTCCCGTCCATCTTGTTTCGCCGTATGGACGTCTTTCCGTACCGAAGGTGCGCGCCTTCGCGGACTTCGCCCTGCCGCGCCTGCGCACGCAATTCGCCAGCCTGGCCAAGGATGCGGAAAGCAAACCTGCCGCGCCGATTCCACCGCGCCGCGGAAGGGTGTCTGCCGGATAGCGGGGATTCGCTATCGCTCGTGACGAGCCTAGATTGAAGGCGTCGGCGCTCCCCACTCATGCGGTAGCGCGCTGGCTTCCCTTCCTTTCTGAAGAGATCGACATCATGAGCAACTCACGCAAAGTCGCCATCATTACGGGCGCATCGCAAGGCATCGGCGCAGGCCTGGTCAAGGCATTTCGCGATCGCGATTATCGTGTCGTGGCCAACTCGCGCTCCATCAAGCCGTCCAGCGATCCGGACGTACTGGCCATTGCCGGCGACATTGCCGATCGCGCCGTGGCCGAGCGCATCATCAAGGAAGCGCTCGACCGCTTTGGTCGCATCGACACGCTGGTGAACAACGCGGGTATCTTCGTTGCCAAGCCGTTTACCACTTATACGGTGGAAGATTACGCCAACATTTTGGCGACCAATGTGCATGGTTTTTTCCATATCACCCAATTGGCCGTGGCCGAGATGGAGAAGCAGCGCAGCGGCCACATCGTCAACATCACTACCACCCTGGCTGAGTACGCTATCGATGGCGTGCCGTCGGTACTGGCGTCGCTGACCAAGGGTGGCCTGAATGCGGCAACCAAGTCGCTGGCCATCGAGTACGCCAAGCGCGGTGTGCGCGTGAATGCAGTGGCGCCGGGCGTGATCAAGACCCCGATGCATGCACCGGAAATGCATGAGACGCTTGCTTCGCTGCACCCGGTTGGCCGCATGGGCGAAATCAGCGATGTCACCGATGCCGTGCTGTTCCTGGAATCCGCCGGTTTCGTCACAGGTGAAATCCTGCACGTCGACGGCGGCCAGAGTGCCGGTCATTGATCGCTTTGGGAGCGGACACAACGCCCGCCCCATCTCCGGAGGAACACCGTCATGCCCATCGTCCATATCAAAGTGACCCGTGAAGGTACCGCACCAGGCCAAAGCGCAATAACCGCCGGGCAGAAAGCGGCATTGATCAAGGGAGCCAGCCAGTTGTTGCTGGACGTGCTCGACAAGCCGGTCGACTCAACCTTCGTCGTGATCGACGAAGTGGAGCTGGAGAACTGGGGCTGGGGTGGGTTGCCCGTACCCGAATATCGAAAGCGGCTGCAAGCCAAGCAGACGTAACGGTCAGTAGGCGACTGCCACCGACCGGTCCCGCTCTCTGGCGGTGGTCACCTCAGCCCGGCATTTGAAGCTTTTCGTAAGGTTGGGCGAGGCATCATGCGCCGAACCGTTTCGCCAGAACACCACCATGGGAGTCGTCATATGAAGAAGAAACTCGCGCAGGCACTTGTCCTGGCCGGGCTGCTCTGCACGCCGCTGTGGGCCGCGGCGCAAGGCGCGGATGCCTATAAGGTCACGCATCGATATGCGCTTGGTGGTACCGGCGGCTGGGACTATCTGAGCCTGGATGCGGCCGGGCATCGCCTGTTCATCGCGCGCGACGACCGGATCATGGTGGCCGATCCGGCCACCGGCAAGTTGCTGCAGGAGATCCCCGGGATGAAGCACGTGCATGGCATCGCGCTGGTGCCGAGCCTGCATCGCGCCTATGCCAGCAACGGCCACGGCGACAACGTCAGCGTGATCGATCTGAACACCCTCAAGGTGATCGGGCACATCGCGGTCAGCGGCAAGGATCCGGACGCCATCATCTACGATCCCGCCACGTCGCACGTGCTGACCATGAACGGCGATACCAACAACATCAGCGTGATCGATCCGGTCGCCGGCAAGGAACTCTCCACCATTGCGCTGGATAGCAATCCGGAGTTCGCGGCGAGCGATGGCCAGGGCAATGTCTACAACAATCTGGAAGACAAGGCGGAACTGGCGCATATCGACATCAAGACCGGCAAGGTGCTGCACACCTGGTCGCTGGCTCCATGCGAAGGCCCCACCGGCCTGGCGCTGGATACGGCGAACAAGCGCGTGTTTTCCGCGTGCGCGAATGGCTGGCTGATCGTGACCGACGCCACCGATGGCCATCAGGTAGCGAAGCTGCCGATCGGCAAGCGGCCCGATGCAGCGGCGTACGACGCGCAGACACACGAAGTGTTCGCCTCCAGCCGCGATGGCGTGCTGAATGTGTATCACCAGGATTCGGCGGATCAGTACTCCAAGGTGGCGGATGTGCCGACCATGAAGAGCGCGCGCACCATGGCGCTGGATGAGGCGTCGGACCAGGTTTATCTGGTGGGCGCGAAGGTGGCGGAGAAAGGCAAGTCGGTGAGTGGATTTACGTTGCTGGTGGTGGGGAAGTAATAAGCGCAGGGCCAGCTTTGCCGTAAAGCTCGATACATCGCCGTCCCGGCGAAAGCCGGGACCCGGCGACTTACAACGCCACTCAAAGACGCTGGACCCCGGCTTTCACCGGGGTGACGGACCTCGGGCATTGCCGGTGACGACGGCGATACGTGATCAGTGTTGCCTTAATGCGAAACAGACGCTCACCCGCCTTGGTGGCCCGCGTTGCCATCAGCGGCCGGCCCCTGTTCACCCATGGGACATCGGGAACCCGCCAGACTTCATGGGTTCAAACCGTCTTCCGTCTTGAAACAGGGAATGCTCGTGCTTTACCGCAATACCTTTCGACGCCGCCTTAGCTCTTTGGCGTGCCTGCTGCTATCCGCCGCATCCCTCGGCCCGTTCCAACCTGTGCAAGGCACGACGCGCGAGCAAGCCACGAGCCAGCTCAATATCCAGGTCAACGACGACCGCATGACGCTGAGCATGGCGCGCGTGCCGCAGATCTACCTGTACGGTCCGATCGATCCCGACGCGCCGCAGCGCTTCGAAGCCCTGATCAGGTCTGGCCGCATCAAGCCCGGTTCGGACGTCTATTTGAATTCGCCCGGCGGCAGTGTCGGCGCCGGCATCGCACTGGGCCGGCTGATCCGGCAAGGCTCGATGGTGACGCACTTGGGCGTGCCGCGCCTGCCCAAGCAGACCACCACCTTCAACCGCTCCGCCATGTGCGATGGCGCTTGCGCCTATGCCTATCTCGGCGGCCTGTATCGCTGGGCGGTAAGTGGCAGCGATCGCATCGGGTTTCCTACTTATCGCGGGCAGCAGACACCGGCGGATGTCGCTGCGTATCTGAAGGACATGGGCATCGACCTTGCCACGCTTACGGCCGCCACTAGCGGAACGGCCTCCACCGGGTCCGCGCAGGACCCGACGCTTTGGCCGAACGGCGAGGAGATGATCGCCAAGGGCCTGGCCAACAACGGCCGCCAGAATCTGATCGCCACCTACAAGTACCTGCAAGGAGCACCGTACCTGGAGCTCAAGCAACAGGATCGCAACGGCGAGCACAAGATCACCTTCCTGTGCAAACCCGGCGGCGCCGAACTCACCACCTACGACACGATCGGCGCGGTACGCGCGCGCGGCATCGTCACGCGCGAACAGCGCTCGTATTTCGAGCTCAACCAGCAGGAAACACTGCCGCAAGAACGCGGCGGCGTCACCGTGGCGGACGACGCCGTGGTAATGCAACGCATCTATCCGTTGAACCAGTTGCAACAACTGGCGTCGGCCAAGGCAATGGGCTCGTGGGTGCGCGATCGCACCGGCATTCGCTTCGGTTTTGCGTTCGAAGTGACCGGCGTAAAAAAAGTGCTCAATGACTTTTATGAAGCATGCACGTCGGTAACGCAGCAGCATTCGTGACGCTGCATGCCGCTTCCCGGTCATTCTCGCGTTCGCGCGCTGCGGTCCGGGAAAATATCGCCCACATTTACGGCAATGCTTGATCGTTCCTCATCCCATCCCGGCGGAGGCCGGACGTGTTTCGGCAAGATCAATCCATCATCGCCAATACACATTCATTCGCACCGCAACTGCGGCAGCACACGGCAAAGATCGACAAACCCTGCGAGGCCACTGCCGGCCCGAGCAAGCCCTCCAGATAACCGCTGAAGAACATGCAATTGGAGCGCCCTTCGTCGGTGCACAACGGACTGTGGCGGGTATGCAGTTGGTTGGCGGAATAATCCACATCCGTCAGCGCGCGCAAGGCCGGCACGCCAATGCGCTGCATCGCCTCGTCCAGGGCCATCTTCGATGTCGCGGCATGGTTGCGCTCGAACAACCACGTGCCGATGCGTTGACCGGCAAGCGACAGCGACGATTCGCGCGCGCCCTCTTCCACCGATTGCTCCAGTTTTTTCAGCAGGGGAAAAATCTGCGGGTAATCGCCCATCAGCTTCGGCAGCAGTTTCTCCACCGCGGCCTGGTCGGCGTCCAGCTGCCGCACTTCCTTGAACGGTTCTACGGGTGCTACAGGGGCGGATGGCGCAGGCGCGGGCGTACGCATAAAGACGAATTCCGGCTCGGCCCCCGGCTCGGTCTGCAGCAAGGGTTGCGGCTTGACGAAGGGCTGCACGAATTCCGCTGCCGCCGGCGTCTGGCGCACTTGCGGCACGGCATCGGGCGCCTTGGGCACAGGCTTCGACTCCACCGGCTTGGGCGTTTCGGCGGGCGGGGGTGGCGGCACGTAGTGGGCGGCCACCGAACGCGACGCGGCGAAGTGCGGTTTGGCCTGGCCTTCCACCACCGGCGAAACTTCGAAACTGACCAGACGTTCGAGTTTTTCCAACGCCGCTTCCAGGCTGCGCTGTTTGCGCGCAAGCCCGCGCACGACCATCGTCAACAGCACGCCATGGCGGTCATCCGCCAGGCGCTGTCGCACCAAGGCAAAACCGCACGCGGCGGCGCATCGTCCAACGTCGATAAGTAGACCCTCGCGCGACAGCGCGAGTGCCTGAATTTCCAGCTCGATCATTAGGCCCCCCTGTGTTCGATGCTGGTGATGAATTGAAGGCGAAAGGATGAATGATTTCGTCAGATATTATCGTGACGCGCCTCTACCGAAGTACAACCTGGCCGGGCGCGTTCGATGCCTCCCCTGCCAGAAGCTGTCTTTCCAGGCCAATACGGGCCATTTTTACGCCGATCAGGCGTATTGCGCGGGTGCGCCGCGGCAGTGTTATCCGGCGCTGGACACGGATCGTTCTAAACGATCAACCCACGCGCCAAGGCTTGGCCGAACCCCAACATGGCATGCACGCTCATGTGTTCGGGTCCGCGTTCCGCTCGCCCCAAGCCATCCGTCTCCGCATCCGCGCGCGACGGAACGCCCAGCACGCCGCCACCGCGCATACGCCGATCACGACGGCACTACGCGCGCGTGGCGATTGGCGCAACTCTTCCACCAGGCCTTCCGCCGCATCCACACGATCGGCCATCAGCAACATCATCCAATGCAGCACATCGCTTTCGCTGTGCTGGAACGCCTTGCGTCGAATACGCCCGCTCAAGCCACGTGGCGGTGCGCTGGTGCCGAATACGGGCGTGATGCCCTCACGCTCGGTGGAATGAAGAATCTCCACCGTGCGTGGCTGCTGTTCCGGTGGTTCGCGCTCCGCCTGTGGCGGCAGGCGTTCCATCGGCAAGCCGGGACGGTTTGCGCGGTCAAGATCGGCGCCCCAATCGGGGATGCCGGAGTGATCGTGATAGGTATTCACGGGTGTGCTCCTTCGCTTGAGATGCCCTGGTCCATTCCACGCAGCCGGTCAGGGCATTCTCAATGCACGACCGGTTTCGATTCGCCGATCGACGCCGTGCCCGGCGGTATCAACACGGTTTTGATGCAACCGTCCTGCTTGGCCGAGAACAGGTGATATGCCTCGTCCACCTCTTCCAGTGGAACGCGATGAGTGATGATCTCGCGCGGCTTCAGCCGGCCGGCGCGCACGTGTTCGATCAGGTGCGGCAGATGCCGCTTGGCATTGGCCTGGTTCATGCGCAAGGTAAGCCCCTTGTTGAGTGCAGTACCGATCGGCACCGCATTGAAGGTGGGGCCGTACACGCCGACGATGGACACATTGCCGCCCTTGCGCACGCAGTTGATCGCCCAGTGCAGCGCTGTCGCCGCGCCGGCCTGCAGTTTGAGCGAGACGCCGGTGAGCCGCTGCATCAGATTGCCATCCGCTTCCGCGCCGACCGCATCGATGCAGACATCGGCCCCACGTCCGTCCGTCATGCGCTTGATGTGGATGGCCATGTCGTCCACGCTGCGAAAATCCACCGTTTCGCACTGGGCATAACGCCGCACGAAATCCAGCCGGTAATCGACTTTGTCGACCACGATGACGCGCCCCGCGCCCATCAGCCAGGCACAACGCGCAGCGAGTATGCCGATCGGGCCGGCGCCGAAGATCACGACGGTGTCGTTTTCCTGGATGTCGCCCATCTCGGCGGCCTGGTAGCCGGTGGGCACTACATCGGTGAGCAGTACCGCATCCTCGATATGGATGTCCGACGGAATCACCGAAGGCCCCACATCCGCGAACGGCACGCGCACGTACTGGGCCTGGCCGCCGTTGTAGCCGCCCGCCGTATGCGAATAGCCGAAAATACCGCCCACCGTGCTCGCTTCCGGGTTGACGTTGTCGCAGTTGCTGTGCAGGCCGCGCTGGCAATAGAAGCAGGCACCGCAGGCGATGCTGAAAGGCACCAGCACGTGGTCGCCGGCCTTCAGTTTCTGCACCGCCGGTCCCACCTCTTCCACGATGCCGGTAAATTCATGGCCGAAGATCGAACCGACGCGCGTATCGGGTACCAGGCCGTGATACAGATGCAGATCCGAACCACAAATGCAGCTGCGCGTGACGCGCACGATGGCATCGTCAGGATGTTCGATCACCGGTTCGGGCACGTGCGCCGCACGCACTTTGTAGGGTCGCCGATAAGTGGTGGCCAGCATCGCGTCGCTCCCGTCGCACCTGGGCGAGCCACGTTAGGCCTGGCGATGTGAGTGGGTCGGGAAATATTCGCCAGCGTGATGCGAATGGCGTGGCATCCGCACAGACGTTTGCACGTGCGCTCACGTTTTGCGGCTGAGAATGATCCGCGCGGCGCGCTCGCCTTTCATGTACAGCCACAGCCAATTCAGCGCCACCATCAGGCGATTGCGCACGCCGATCAGGAAATAGATATGCGCCAGCGCCCAAACCACCCACGCCGGGCGGCCGCGCAGTTTCACCCTGCCAAAATCGACCACGGCGGTGTGCTTGCCGATGGTGGATAGGTTGCCGTAGTTGCGGTAATGGAACGGGCCTGGCGCCGGGCGCTTATGCAAACGCGCCTGGATCACTTCTGCTGCGTATTGGCCTTGTTGCTTGGCGGCAGGTGCGAGACCGGGCACCGGCTTGCCGTTTTCCTGCTCCACCAAGGCCGTATCGCCAATCACGAAAATATCCGGATACGCCGGAACCGTGAGATCGCGTTCCACCTTCACCCGTCCGGCCTTATCCGCGGATACGTTCAACCATTGCGCGGCGGGCGAGGCGCGCACGCCCGCCGCCCAGAACACGGCGCCGGCATCGATGCGCTTTTCCTTGCAGACAACCCCATCGGCATGGCATTCGGTCACCGGGCAATTCAACAGCACTTCGACGCCCAGATGTTCCATGGTCTGCAACACGTAGTCGGATAGCGTCTCGGGGAAACTGGACAGTACGCGTGAAGCGGCCTCCACCACGATGACGCGAGCCTGATGCGTATCGAGATGGCGGAAATCGCCGGGCATTTCCTCGCGCGCCAGCTCGGCTATGGTGCAGGCCAACTCAACCCCCGTAGCGCCTGCGCCGATCACCACGAAGGTCTGCAGCTTCTGGCGCGCGGCCGGATCGGGCTCGCGTTCGGCCTGCTCGAACACCGAGAGCAGGTGCTGGCGAATCGACAACGCATCGCCCAGTGTCTTGAGGCCCGGCGCAAACTGGGCCCACTCGTCATGGCCGAAATAAGCGTGCGTGGAGCCGGTGGCGATCACCAGCGTGTCATACGGCAGTCGGCTGCCGTCGGTGAGCCGCACGGTCTTGCCGGCAGCATCGACACCGTCCACTTCGGCCATCAGCGTGGTGATGTTCTTGAAGCGATGCAGCACGTGGCGGATCGGCCAGGCGATCTGCGAAATATCCAGCGCCGCACCTGCCACTTGGTAAAGCAACGGTTGGAAGACGTGATGGTTGCTGCGATCGATCACCGTGACGTCGACGGGCTGGTTACCCAGGCGCCTGGCCGCTTCGAGACCGCCGAAGCCGGCGCCGATGATGACGACACGATGCGGATGTGCGGTGGCCTTCAAGTGGCTTCTCCTTGGCTGTCGAACGTGGAACGCCGGGGGAGGATATAGGGCGCTGGATGTGTTGCACGTGCATGGAATAAATGGGGTTGGATGCGCGATATCGCAATGCGCATGTGCATGCAGAGCATGTGCATACAGAATTTGTGTCGATGCGCTCCCTCTCCTGCAAGCAAGGGAGGGAGCAGATGGCGGTGAGCATCCGGATGCACGGTTATATTTGCGCCCTACTACGCATCCCCAGGCCGCTCTGCTACCGTCACGCAGCCGACAACCTCTGGGGAAAACAGCTTATGCGCCTGCGCCGTCTTCAAGCCGGTCTGCTTATCGCCATCGGCCTGCTTGCCTTGCCTGCCGTGGCAGATACGCCCAAAACCACACCCACCGCAAAAGATCTGCTCGCCAAGTCCAAACCGGACGAGTGGCGCACGCCCGATCCGAACAACCTGCTGTACATGCAATTGCCGCAGGGTCGCGTGGTGATCGAACTGGCACCCGACTTTACCCCGCTGCACGCCGCCAACATCCGCACGCTGGTGCGCGAGCATTATTTCGACGGGCTGGCGATCATGCGCGTGCAGGACAACTTCGTGACGCAATGGGGCGATCCCAATGACGACGACAACGGCGACAAGAGCAAGATCAAGTCGCTGGGCAGCGCCAAGCGTACGGTGCCGCCGGAGTACACGCGCGCGATCGATGCCAAGCTGCCATGGACATCGTTGCCCGATGGCGACGTGTACGCACCGCAAGTGGGCTTCAGCGAAGGCTTCCCCGCCGCGCGCGACCCTGCCAGCGGTCGCGAGTGGCTGGTGCATTGCTATGGCATGGTCGGCGTGGCGCGCGACGTAGCACCGGACAGCGGCAGCGGCAGTTCCTTGTATGTAGCCATCGGCCAGGCACCGCGGCAGATCGATCGCAACCTGGCGATCGCCGGCCGCGTGCTGGAAGGCATGCAGTACCTTTCGGCCTTGCCGCGCGGCACCGGGCCGCTGGGGTTTTATACCCAAGCGGCGCAACGCACACCCATCCTGTCCGTCAAGCTGGCGGCCGACCTGCCTGCCACGCAGCGCGAGAAGCTCCAAGTATTGCGCACCGATAGCAACACATTCGCCGCCATCATCGAGGCCAAGCGCAACCGCCGCGACGCGTTCTACACCTTGCCGGCCGGGAAGGTGGATATCTGCAATATCGACATACCGGTACGCACCGAGCCGGCGAAAAAGACAGGTCATTGATGAGGTTGCGCGGTTTGAACGGCGCGGGCGCATGAATCCACCGTAAGCACGCCCACGAAAACTACACGCAATCTTCGCCTCGGTCGTAGTTATTTGGGCTGGCCCAACCGCACCTGGCGCGGCGTTTGGCAAAGGCAGGGAGTGATGCGGCTCAGTCTGAAAATACTGGCGTGGATCGTGGGCGTGCTGATAGTGCTGGTGATCGTGCTGGTGCTGTTCGTGGCCCTGTTCAACTGGAACCGGCTCAAGCCGACGATCGACGAGAAGGTCAGCGCGGCCATCGGCAAACCGTTCACCATCGACGGTGACATCAGTGCTGCGTGGAGCCGCGAACCGAGCGAGCCCGGTCTGCGCAGCCTGATGCCGTGGCCGACCTTTACTGCGCGCAAGATCCGGATCGGCAATCCGACCTGGACCAAGCAGCCGCAGCTGCTGCAAGTGGATGCACTGACGTTTCGCATCTCGCCGCTGCCGTTGCTGCTGCATCACATCCATGTGCCGTCGGTGCAATTGTCGGGCTTGCAGGTGGATCTGGAACGCGACAGCAAGGGCCAGGCCAACTGGGACATCCATCTGCAGGACAACAGCCAGCCATCCAGCTGGAAGCTCAGCCTGGGTACGATCGGCCTCGACAAGGGCCAGATCGCACTCGACGACGCGCAGACGCATTCGAAGCTGCAGATCGGCATCACACCATTGCAGCATGCGATGCCTTATGAGCAGGTCGTGGCGCAGGCCACCAGCACCTCGCGTGCCGACGTGGGGCACGACGTGGGCCGCATGGTGGACAGCAACCAGACCCATCCTGACGTATCCAGCCATGCCAAGCACACGGCGTATCAGTTTGCCTGGACCGTCAGCGGCACCTACAAGGGCACGCCGGTGGACGGCAGCGGCAAGAGCGGCGCCGTGCTTGCCCTGGAAAGCACTACGCAACCGTTTCCGATCCAGGCGCGCGTGCATATCGACACCAGCACGATCGCCGTGGTCGGCACGCTGACCGACCCCATGCACTTGTCCGCGTTGAACATGCGCGTGTGGTTTGCCGGCACGAGCATGGCCAAGTTGTACCCCATTCTTGGCATCACCCTGCCGGATACGCCGCCGTTCGCCACGGAAGGCCATTTGTCGGCGGAGGTGCATATGCAAGGCAGCCGTTACAGCTATCGCAACTTCCGCGGACGCGTCGGCGGAAGCGATATCGGCGGCAATCTCCAGGTAGTGACTGGCGGGCAGCGCATGAAGCTGACCGGTGACCTGCATTCGCAATTGCTGCGTTTTGCCGACCTTGGCGCGCTGGTCGGCGCAGGCAGCCAGACGCAGAAGGAGCAACGCGGCGACACCACGCCGCAGCCAGGCAACAAGGCATTGCCGGTGGAGCAGTTCCACACCAATCGCCTGCAAACCATGGACGCCGATGTGACGTTCGAGGCGGCGCGCATCGAGCGCCCGAATTCGCTGCCGATCAATGCCGTCAGCACGCATATTCGGCTGGACAACGGCGTCTTGAAACTCGATCCGCTGCATGCGGGCGTGGCCGGCGGCACGATCGATGGCAACGTTCAGATGGATAGCACCACGCAGCCCATGCGTACCGCGCTCGATCTGCGCGCACGCCGCCTGCAGTTGAAGCAGATGTTCCCGACCGTGCA
This sequence comes from Dyella sp., assembly GCF_036746095.1. NCBI lineage: Bacteria > Pseudomonadati > Pseudomonadota > Gammaproteobacteria > Lysobacterales > Rhodanobacteraceae > Dyella > Dyella sp. The sequence continues at coordinate 4,379 of NZ_DAIOEU010000041.1, read as the reverse complement.
ATCCATGCAGAACAGCTTCGGCGAGCTCAACGGCGACATCACCATGAATGGCGCCGGCAGCTCGGTATCCGGCTTGCTCAGCAATGCCGATGGCGAAGTGAAGCTGCTGATGGACAACGGCGTGATCAGCAAGACGCTGCTTGAGCTGGCCGGCTTGAACGTGGCCAATGTGGTGGTGCGAAAACTGTTCGGCGACCAGGACGTAAAAATCAATTGCCTTGCCGTGGATATGACCGGCAAAGAGGGTGTGTTTACCAGTCACCTGTTTGTGCTGGATACCTCCGACGCCACCGTCAATGTCGACGGCACGATCAATTTCCACGATGAACGCATGGATTTGAATATCGTGCCGCATACGAAAGGCCTGCGCGTGTTTTCATTGCGCTCGCCGCTGTACGTGAAAGGCACCTTCAAGGATCCCGACGTCGGCGTAAAACCAGGGCCGCTGATTTTGCGCGGCGCCGGCGCGGCGGCTTTGGCTGCCTTGGCGGCACCGGCCGCGGCGTTGCTGGCGGTGGTGGTGCCGAGCCATGGCCAGCAAAACAATTGCCAGCAGGTGTTGACGCAGTTGCGCAATGCACCGCCGCCGGGGAAGGTGAAGTGAGGTTACGCTGCGTACCCTTCCGGCTCGCCGAATCTGCTCCCTTCCCTGCGCCGGCAGGGGAGGATTGGGGCGGGGTTGCGTGGGCTTTGGCGCGCGGTTGCACTTCGTCCCATAAACCTTGAAGGCAAGAAGTCATGTTTTGCGTTGGCTCGCTACGCTCGCACTCCACCCTAACCCTCCCCTGCTGATGCAGGGGGGGACTGTACGGACGCCAATCAAGTGCATGCAGTAAGTGTCGGCACGGCCATCAGGCAGAATTCGTCGCCACGGCCGTCCATGTCAGCAAAAGACGCTCGGGGAAAACGCGAGCCGTCATAGAATACGCACCTCCCCAGCTACCCGCCACCCTCATGCAGCCCGTCATCAAGGCCCGCCTGCAAATTCACTTCTGCGTCCTGCTATGGGGCTTCACTGCCATCCTCGGCAAGCTGATCACGCTGCCGGCCACGGCGCTGGTGGGTTGGCGCATGCTGCTGGTGGGCGGCAGCCTGTTGTTGATGCCGCGTGTCTGGCGCGGTTTGCGCGCCATGCCGCTGAAGCTGCGCCTGGCGTACGCGGGCATTGGCGTGTTGGTGTCGTTGCATTGGTTGACCTTCTACGCGGCCATCAAGCTGGCCAATGCTTCCGTGGGCGCCACCTGCATCGCCTTGGGACCTGCGTTTCTGGCGTTTGTCGAGCCGTGGATTGCGCGGCGGCGCTTTGACCCGCGCGAACTGCTGATGGCGATTGCGGTAGTGCCCGGCGTGGCGATGGTGGCGGGTGGCGTGCCAGCACATATGCGCATCGGCATTGCCGTGGGCGTGGTCTCGGCATTCTTCGTGGCGCTGTTCGGTTCGTTCAACAAGCGCATGGTGCATCACGGCGATCCGCTGACCGTGACCTGCATCGAGCTGGGCACGGGCGCGCTGTTTCTGATGTTGCTCGCGCCGTGGTTGCCGCATACGAGCTCAGCCTTTCCGGTACCGAACCTGCACGACGCCGTGCTGCTGTTGATTCTGGCGTTCGGCTGCACACTGCTGCCATTCTCGCTGGTGTTGGTCGCGTTGCGTCACGTCAGTGCGTTTGCCATGCAGATGATCACCAATCTGGAACCGGTCTACGCCATCGTGCTGGCGATGGTGTTGCTGGGTGAGCAGCGGCAACTGGATGGCTGGTTCTATGCGGGCGTGGTGGTGATTCTCGCGGCGGTGTTTATGCATCCGCTGCTGCACCGGAACGAGCAGACGCCGATGCCAGCCGAACTGCTGGGAACGGCAGAGAGCCACCATCTCGACTAGCGTTTCGCCAAGCGGTTCCGCATGAAATCAATGAACGCCCGCACCTTTGCCGGCGGCTGCGGATCGGGATACACCGCATGGATGCCGCCTTCCTGCAAGCGGTACTGCGCAAGCAGCGCCTGCAGCCGTCCGGCCTGGATGTCGTCCTGCACCAGATAATCCGGCAACACGGATACGCCGGCGCCGGCGAGCACCAGCGCACGAATCGCCGCGGCGTTGTTCGCCTGCATCACCTGGCGCATGCGCACCAGGCGGCGACTGGTGCCGCGCGTGAACGTCCAACGCAACGGTGTAGCCAGTGCGGACATCGCAATCCAGCCGTGGTGCATGGCTAGATCCTCCGGCCGGCGCGGCGTGCCGTGTTCTGCGAGATAGGCCGGGCTGGCCATGACCTGCTGGCGAAAACTGCCCAGGCGCGTGGCGCGCAGGCTGGAGTCGCGGAGCCAGCCGATACGGATGGCGAGGTCGAAGCGTTCGGCGATCAGGTCGTTGATCTGGTCGTCGATCACCAGATCCACGTGCAACGCCGGATACAGGCGCCGGAATTCGACCAGTGCCGGGGCGACCACTGCCGTGCCGTAATCGGTGGAGGTGGTGAGGCGCAGCGTACCGCCGGGCTTGCTGCGTTGATCGCCGATGCGCTCGATCGCCGCTTGCGCCTGCTCCAGCAACTGCACGCAATCGACATGAAACGCCGCGCCCGCTTCGGTCAGGGCCATGCGGCGCGTGCTGCGCACGAGCAAGGTGGCGCCCAGTTCACGCTCCAGCCGCAACAGGTGCTGGCTCACCATTGCCTTGGTCAGCCCAAGGTGTTCGGCGGCAGCGGTGAACGAGCCGGCGCGCACCAACGCCACGAACACGGCTAATCGATTGAGATTGACGTCGTGTGCCATGGCCTCATGATTGTCAACCTTTGCTTGACAGTCAATTCCCTATTAGGCCGTTTATCGAACCGACACCCAGCGCGCATGCTTGCAGCACGTTGCTTCCCCTCACGGAGATTTCCATGAAATTGGTTCTGTTCGGCGCGACTGGGCATATCGGCCATGCCATCCTCGACGAAGCGCTTGCGCGCGGCCATGACGTCACTGCCGTCGTGCGCGAGACTGCCCGCTTGAAGTCGACTCATCCACGGCTGCACGTGGTGGAGGGCGCGGTGGAAGAGACATCGCTTTGGCTTGCCTATGCCAAGCATGCCGATGCCGTGATTGCGGCCATTTCCCCACGCCGCAACGGCACCACCGACACGCTGCCGAACGCCGCCCAGACTTTGCTGGATACGCTCGACGGCACCAACCTCAAGCGGCTGCTGTGGGTGGGCGGCGCCGGCTCGCTGGAAACGGCGCCGGGCGTGACGGTGCTGGACGATCCACAGTTTCCCGACGCGTGGAAACCGGAAGCCCAAGCCCATACCCGCGCCCTGGACGTGTTCCGCGCCAGCAAGGCCCATGTCGACTGGACTTTCATCAGTCCCGCCGCCGTGATCGAGGACGGCGAACGCACCGGCAGGTACCGCGTCGGCGGCGATCAGTTGCTGGTGGATGCCAAGGGCGTCAGCCGCATTGCGGTGCCGGACTATGCGGCGGCGCTGCTGGATCAGCTCGATAACAAGGACACGTTTAGGAAGCGCATTACGGTGGCATATTGAAGGTATCGCACCTTGGCCCCTATCCCTTAGGAGAGGGGTTGGGACCACGCTCCGAACTTCAGGATGCCTCCACCGCCAGAAACCCTCATCCGTCATTCCGGCGAAAGCCGGAATTCAGTAAAAAATGGCGTGCGCAGCACACGACATAAAGGTTTTGAGTGCTTCGCACGACGTACTTCACTGAATTCCGGCCTTCGCCGGCATGACGAGTATGGGGTCTGAGGCTATGGAACCGCTTCGTCCCAACCCTCACCCTGCCCCTCTCCCGAAGAGAGACGGGAATGTCATCGCAGGCAGGGACTTATACTGGCGCACCCCAGCCTGCCGACCGCCATGAATTACCGCCACGCCTACCACGCAGGCAATTTCGCCGACGTCCTCAAGCACAGCGTGCTGTTTGCGCTGATCGAAGCCTTGAAGGCGAAAGAGACGCCATTCGCACTGATCGACACGCACGCCGGCAGCGGCTGCTACGCGCTCGATAGCGAGGAAGCCGGCAAGACGGGCGAATACCGCGACGGTATCGCGCGCCTGCTGTTTCCCGATCTTCACGGCACCGGCCAAGGCCCCCTGCCCGCCTTGCTGCGCCGTTGGCTCGACAGCATTCTGGCGCTGCCCGGCAACGAGCATGGCTTGAAGTTGTATCCCGGCTCGCCCCTGCAAGCCGCGCAGGCGATGCGCACTATCGACAGCGCGCAGCTGTGCGAACTGCATCCGGAAGAAGCATCCCGCCTGCGCGATCTGTTTCACCACGATCGTCGCGTGCACGTGCATCATCGCAATGGTTACGAGGCACTGAAGGCGCTGCTGCCGCCGAAGGAAAAGCGCGGCCTGGTGCTGATCGATCCGC
>NZ_DAIOEU010000040.1:0-43202 GCF_036746095.1 Dyella sp. | reverse complement strand
AACTGGTCCAGCCACCCCGGCAATGCCGGGGGTTTCTTGTTTCACAATGACGGCCGTGTGGGTCAAAGCTGCTGAAACCACCGCACCGCATCTTCCAGCGCCAATCGCGCCGGACGCGCCGTATAACCCAGCTCACGCTGCGCCTTCTCGCTGCTGAAGAACATGCGCTTCTTCGACATGCGCACTTCCTCCACCGTGGCGATCGGATGCTTGCCGGTAAGCCGTGCCCAGGCTTCGGCAACATAGGCCACCGGCATCACCGCCGCATGCGGCAGGCTTATCTTGGGCGGCGAGCGGCCGGCGATGTCGGCAATTTCGGTAAGCACCTCGCGCAGACTCATATTGAAGCCGCCGAGGATGTAACGCTCGCCCACCACGCCGCGCTCATACGCCAGCCAATGGCCCTCGGCCACATCGTCCACGTGCACGATGTTGAGGCCGGTGTCGACATAGGCCGGCAGGCGTCCGGCCATCGCGTCACGCACGATGCGGCCAGTGGGCGTGGGTTTGATGTCATGCGGGCCAATCGGGGTGGAAGGGTTGACGATCACCACCGGCACGCCATCGTCGGCGAACTGCCTGGCCACTTCTTCGGCCAGGAACTTGGAACGCTTGTAGTGGCCGATCATGTCGTCCACCGACACCGGCGTGCTCTCGCTGCCAGGCGTGCCGTCCTTGGGAATGCCCAGCGTCGCCACGCTGCTGGTGTAGACGACGCGCTTCACACCGACCTGCCTGGCCGCTTCCAGCATGGCGCGCGTGCCCTCGACATTGGCGCGATAAAGGTCGGCCGGATCAGGCGCCCATAGGCGGTAATCAGCCGCCACATGGAACAGCGCATCGCAACCATCGCAAGCGGGCAGCAGGCTGGCCGGCCTGGTGAGATCGCCTTCCGCCACTTCCACATCCAGGCCCTGCAGGTTGCGCCGATCCGATCCTGCACGCGCCAGCACGCGCACGCGATGGCCATCACGCAACAACCGGCGCGCCATGGCCGAGCCAACGAAACCGGTGGCGCCGGTTACCAGTGCCCTCACGACGGCATTACCCGGCTAGCCCTCGAACCCATGCAAACAGCGACGCGCGTCGTAAAACAAGTGGGGATTTTCATCCACAGATTATGGATGAAATTCTTCGGCCGATGCGCTGGCTTTCATCCTGCTTTCCTTTCGTCTGCATTTCAAAGCGACGCGTCAGCGCTTACCCTGTCATCGTGCAGACTTGTTCAAGCACCTGATGTGCTTCAGCATATTGCGATGCCTACCCCACCCCGCCAGCCCCAAGCCAGCGTGCGCATACCGCATATGGCACTTTCCCGCACGACCGCATCAACTGCCGTTCCGGATTCGCGCCCGTACGGGTATGTCATAATTCCGGTGCTTGAGGCATACCCATGATCGAATTGCACAATGCCACCGCCGGTACCGGACGCGGGGAGGCCGATACCTATCAGGAGGCGATCCTGCCCAAGGTATCCCGGACTTTTGCGCTGACCATCCCGCAGCTTCCACCGGAACTGCGGCGCGCGGTTGCGAATGCGTATCTGCTATGCCGCATCGCCGACACCATCGAAGACGAACCGGTGTTCTCCGCCGAGCAGAAGCGCGCATATGAAAATGCCTTCGTCGACGCGGTGGTCGGCGACGCCGATCCGCAAGAAGTCGCCGACGAAGTCGCGCCCCGGCTGTCCAGCAGTACGCTGGATGCAGAACGCGACCTGATGCAACAGCTGCCGCTGGTGCTCGAAGTGACGCGCAGCCTGTCGCCCCCGCAACAGGCATCCGTGGTGAAGTGCCTGCGCATCATGTCGCGCGGCATGCATGAGTTTCAGCGCAAAGCCGGCCTGCATGGCTTGCCGACGATGCAGGACATGGACCGTTACTGCTATTGCGTGGCCGGCGTGGTCGGCGAGATGCTCACCGAACTGTTCGTCGATTTCGAACCGGTGCTGGCGCCCCATCGCAACACCATGCTGCGCCTGGCGGTGTCGTTCGGCCAGGGCTTGCAGATGGTCAATATCCTCAAGGACCAATGGGAAGACCGCGCACGCGGCGCCTGCTGGTTGCCGCAGGACATGTTCGCGCGCCACGGCGTGAAGCTCGCCACGCTGCAAGCCGGCAAGCAGAATGCCGGCTATGCGGCCACCATGTCCGAGCTGGTCGGCATTGCGCATGCGCATCTGCGCCTGGCGCTGGAATACACCTTGCTGATTCCCACCAAGCATGCCGGCATTCGCCGCTTTTGCTTATGGGCAACCGGCATGGCCGTACTGACGTTGCGCAAGCTGCAAAACAACCTGGATTTTTCGGCCGGCACCCAGGTCAAGATTTCGCGCAAGGACGTCGCCCGCACCATCCTGATGACGCGCCTGCTGTGCAAGTCTAATACCGGCTTGCGCTGGCTGTTTGCGACGACCGCACGCGGTTTGCCGTTGACACCGCTCGCGGCCGAATGGAGTGAGCCCTCCACCCCGGCCCGTACCTGGCCGAAGCGTTCGATCCCGCACATCGCCGATGCAGCCACCTGGCGCGAGCCGGCCGACGTCGCCGATGTGCAAGAAGTCAATCACCGATGAAGCCGTTCACCAAGACCGCCACCGTCGCCACCGATGACCTGGCTACCCGCGATCTGTTCGGCTCTGCCAAAAACAGCACGCTGGACCAGGCGATCGAGCGCGGTCGTGCAGCCTTGCTGGATCGTCAACATGACGACGGCCACTGGTGCTTCGAGCTGGAATCGGACTGCACCATCACCGCCGAATACATCCTGATGATGCATTACATGGATGACATCGACGATGCGCTGCAGGAGAAAATGGCGCGCTACCTGCGCGCCACGCAGGTGAAGGACGGGCACGGCGGCTGGTCGCAATACCACGGCGGCGACATCGATCTGTCGTGCACCATCAAGGGTTATTACGCGCTGAAAGCCGCCGGTGACGACCCCGGCGCCGAGCATATGCGCATCGCGCGCGAGGCCATTCTTGCGCACGGCGGCGCAGCCAAGGCCAACGTGTTCACGCGCATCCTGCTGGCGCTGTTCGAGCAGGTGCCGTGGCGCGCCACGCCGTACGTGCCGGTGGAAATCATGCTGCTGCCGCGCTGGTTTCCGTTCCACATCAACAAAATGTCGTATTGGGCGCGCACCACGCTGGTGCCGCTCACCATTCTTACCTCGCTGAAGGCGAAGGCGGCCAATCCGCGCAAGGTGCACATCCGCGAGCTGTTCGTCACGCCGCCGGAGCAGGAGCGCCATTACTTCGTGCTCGGCGGATGGTTGAACCGCACGTTCCTGGCGGTGGACAAAATTGCCCGGGCCGTCATCGATCCGTTCATTCCCAAGGCGATGCGCCAGCGCGCGGTCAAGAAAGCGGTCGACTGGTTCATGCCGCGCCTCAATGGCAAAGATGGCATCGGCGCGATCTTCCCGCCGATGGTCAACAGCCTCGAAGCCATGGCGCTGCTCGGCTATCCCAAGGATCACCCGGCGCGGCAAACCTGCCTGCGCTCGATCCAGAAGCTGGTCGTGCATCGCGCGGACGGTTCGGCGTATTGCCAGCCCTGCGTGTCGCCGATCTGGGACACGGTGTGGAGCGCGTTCACGCTGATGCACACCAGCGACGATGCGCAGACGCAAGGCGCCATCGACCAATCCATCGACTGGCTGGTCTCCAAGCAGGAACTGGAATTGCAAGGCGATTGGGCCGTGCGCGCGCCTGAGCTCAAGCCGGGCGGCTGGGCCTTCCAGTACAACAATGCCTACTATCCCGATATCGACGACACCGCGGTGGCCGCCGCGCTGTTGCATATCCAGGCTCGCCGCCGCGGCGAGCCGGAGCGGCATCGCTTCAATACCGATCGCGCGATGGACTGGATGATCGGCCTGCAATCGAAGAACGGCGGCTTCGCTGCCTTCGATGCGGACAACACCTACTACTACCTCAACGCGATTCCGTTCGCCGATCACGGCGCCCTGCTCGACCCGCCTACGGAAGACGTGTCCGGCCGCGTCGTCGCGGCATTGGGCGTGCTCGATCGTCCGCAGGATCGCGAAGCAATGCGCCGCTGTATCGACTACCTGCGCTCCACGCAGTTGGAAGACGGCAGCTTCTGGGGGCGCTGGGGCAGCAATTACATCTATGGCACGTGGAGCGTGCTGGCGGGCCTCGCGCTGGCTGGCGAAGACCCCAGGCAGCCGATGATCCGCAAAGCCGTGGAATGGCTGCGCTCTTGCCAGAACGCCGACGGAGGCTGGGGCGAAACCAACGACAGCTACATCGATCCGGCATTGCGCGGGACCCATGGCGGGCTGAGCACTTCCCAATCCACCGCATGGGCCTTGCTCGCACAGATGGCCGTCGGTGAAGTGCATTCGGAATCGGTACGCCGCGGCATCGAATTCCTGCTTGCCGACCAGAAGGACGACGGCTTCTGGTCCAATCCCACGCACAATGCCCCCGGCTTCCCGCGCGTGTATTACCTGAAGTACCACGGCTATACCGCGTACTTCCCGCTGTGGGCGCTGTCGCGCTACCGCCAGTTGTCATCGGCCGCGGCTTGAGCGCGACGCAAGCCATCCACACGACTGGCATCGTCGTCGCGCTGGCATCGGAAGCCGGCACGCTTACCTCGCACGCCACGAAGCCCGGCCACGTCACCGCACTCACGGACGGCGCGGCGCTATGCCTCGGCGGCATGGGCCCGATCGCTGCCCGGCACGCCGCTGAAATGCTGATCGACGCGGGCGCCACCGCCCTCGCCGTATTCGGCGTGGCCGGCGCACTCAGCACGCATCTGCGCAACGGCGCATTGTTCTGTCCAGAATGCGTGCTGGATGAAGAAGGGCACACGTATTACACGGATCTGGAGTGGCGCATCCGCCTGCAGCAACGGCTGGCCACGTCGCTCCCTGCCGATGGCGCCTTGCTCAGTGTCACCTCGCCCTTGCTGACCGCCGTAGCCAAGGCGCGCGCCCATCAGCGCTACGAGGCGCTGGCCGTGGATATGGAGAGCGCCGCCGTCGCAGCGGTCGCCGAGAAGCATGGCCTGCCGTTACTGGTGCTGCGCGCGATCGTCGATGAATGCGACGACCTGATTCCGGAAGCGTTGAATGGCAGCGTGGACGCGTGGGGACGCCCGCGCCCGCTGAAACTGATGGCGGCCTTCTGCCGGCATCCATCGCTACTGGGCGAACTGCCCCGACTATACTCACGCATGCAACGAGCCACACAGGCGCTGCGCGCCGTCGCCGCCGCGGCGGGGCCAAGCCTGGGCTGGCATCGATAACCTCTTCGAATCACCGCCGCCACGGCCATGTCTTAGGAGAACCCGCCATGTTCCCGCGTCATCGTTTTGGAGCATTCCTGCTCGCCACGGCATGCGCCTTCGTCAGCGTGACCGCATCCGCCCACGCCATCCTGGTCGACAGCACACCCAAGCCGAACGGCACGCTCGCCGCCGGCCACGTGCAGATGATGTTCAAGTACAACAGCAAGATCGACCAGCATCGCTCGCGCCTGGTGCTGATCGGGCCGGACAAGAGCGAAAAGGTGCTGGCCATCGCCGCCGACAGCAAGAGCAACGAACTCGATACCGCGGCTGACCTTGCGCCAGGTGCGTACACGCTGCGCTGGCAGGCGTTGGCGCTGGACGGCCATATCACGCGCGGCGATCTGGCCTTTACCGTCAAGTAGTCGCGTCAACTGGGGTAAGCGCACGCGAACCCCAACATAGCCATCATCCATCCACCGCCGTGTTGGGGTTCGCTTGCGTTCATCCCAGCCTATATGAGCACTCCCGTGGAACTTCTCGTCGACATCTTCGGCTACCTCAGCATCATCCTGCATGGCCTCACCATCGTTGCGCAGTCGATGACGCTGGGTGGCATTTTGTTCCTGGTTTTCCTGGTACGTCCATTCATGCAGCTGTTGCCACAGGGCGCAGATCTTGAGCGGCGTATCGCGAAGCTCACCATCTGGAGCGCGATCGGCCTGATCCTGGCCGAAGTTGCTGGCGTGGGCTTGCAAGTGGCCGTGGTGAAATCCACCGTCGATTTGACCTTCCTGGATGTGATGCAGGCGCCGTTCGCGATCGCCGGCACGATCAAGATTCTCTGCGCGTTATTGCTGATTCCATGCCTGGGCCAGCGCATGTCCACCGGCGTGCTTGGTGCCGCGCTACCGCTGCTGCTCGGTGCGGCGGAACTGATGGCGGCCACGTTCACCACGCACGCCTATGCGCGCCTGGACCATAACGTGCTGCTGCTGTTCGTGGAAGGGCTGCATCAGTTCGGCGCGGCAATCTGGATCGGTGCGATTCCTTGTTTCGTGCTGGCGCTCGGCAAACTGCAGGATGCGAACGGCTGGCGCATCGTTGGTGCGCGTTTCTCGCGCATGTCGATGATCGGCGTGGCCAGCATCGTCATTTCCGGCTCGGTGATGTGCGTGTACTACATCGGTGACCTGCCGGGCTTTTATGGCACGGCGTATGGCGTGATGGTCGGCGCGAAGATCGCGATGTTCCTCGCCCTGCTGCTGCTTGGCCTCGGCAATCTGCTGGTAACCGAGCGGCTGCGCAAGAACCAGGACACATCGGTGATGCGTCTGCGCCGCTTTGCCGAAGTGGAAATCGGCATTGGCTTCACCATCTTCTTTGCCGCTGCATCGTTGACGTCGGTACCGCCCGCGGTCGACCTCACCACCGATCGCGTCACCTTGCACGAGATTGCCGTGCGCAATGCGCCGGCATGGCCGCGGCTCACGTCGCCCGACCACGATCAGCTCGCGCTCTCGCAAATGCAGACACAATTGGACAAGGAAGCCGCGCTGCGCCATCAATCCGCTGCGCAGGCCAACGTACCCGGTTCGGGCGTGTTGCCGCCGCGCAATGCCGATGACATCGCCTGGTCGGAATACAACCATCATTGGGCCGGGATCTTCGTCCTGGTGATCGGTTTGCTTGCCCTGCTCAACCGTGCGGGCGTGAGATGGCTCAGACACTGGCCATTGCTGTTCCTGTTGATGGCCGGGTTTCTGCTGGTGCGTTCCGACCCGGAAGTGTGGCCGATGGGCCAGGAAGGCTTCTGGGTGGCGTGGCGTGACGTGGAAGTGGCGCAGCATCGCTTCTTCGTGGCGTTGATCATTCTGTTCGGCCTGTTCGAGTGGGCGGTGCGCACCGGACGTCTGCATAGTCCCAAGGCAGCGCTGGTGTTTCCCCTGCTGGTATCGGTCGGCGGCGCGATGCTGCTCACGCACAGCCACCAGATCTCGAATGTGAAGGATCAGCTGCTTATCGAGCTGACCCATACGCCCTTGGCACTGGCCGGCGTCGCGTCGGGCTGGGCTCGCTGGCTGGAATTGCGCCTGCCCGGGCGTGGCGGGCGCATCGCGGGGTGGGTGTGGCCCAGCTGCTTCATGCTGGTCGGCGTGATCCTGCTCTGGTACCGCGAGGCCTGAGTTCGCGACGTGTCACCCCATGGCCGCCATTCCCGCGAACATTCCAGCCTGCATTTTCCTTGAAATGTTAAAGTGTCGAGCCTCGCTTGGGCTGCCCCTTTCCTGTCCGGATTTTGCATGAGCACGACTTCTTCCGAAGCCTCCATCTTTGCCGAGCGCGTACCGGCGTACCTCAAGCGCCTGGAGCGCAGCACGGCTGCCTTGCTGCCGGCCGCTTCGACCGATCCGGAGCGCCTGCATGAGGCCATGCGCTACGCCTGCGACGGCGGCAAGCATCTGCGCGCGCTGATGGTGTACGCAGCCGGCGAAACGCTTGGCGTACCGGCCGAAAAACTGGATGCAGCGGCCTGCGCGGTGGAGCTTATCCACGCCTATTCGCTGGTGCACGACGATCTGCCGGCAATGGACAACGACGACCTGCGCCGCGGTCGACCCACCGTGCACAAGGCGTATGACGAAGCCATCGGCATCCTGGTCGGCGATGCGCTGCAGACCTCCGCGTTCGAGGTGCTGGCCACCACCGAAGCGCTCGATGCAGATCAGAAAGTGCGCATGATCCGTGCGCTTGCCCACGCCTCCGGCTCGCTCGGCATGGTCGGCGGCCAGGCCGTCGACATGGCCTCGGAAAACAAGACGCTGACGCTGGCGCAGCTGGAATCGCTGCACGCCCGCAAGACCGGCGCACTGATTCTGGTCACCTGCCAGCTTGCCGGCATCGCCGCGAACGCGACCGAAACAGCCAGGCATGCGCTGGAGCGTTACGGCAAGTGCATCGGCCTGGCCTTCCAGATCCAGGATGACGTGCTGGACCAGATCGCCGATACCGCCACGCTGGGCAAGACCGCCGGCAAGGATCTCGCGCAACACAAGTCGACGTTCCCATCGCTGCTCGGTTTGGAACAGGCCAGGCAGCGCGCCAATGACCTGTTCGACGAGGCACGCGATGCGGGCCGCAGCATGTCCGATCATGCCGAGCCGTTGCTGTGGCTGGCAGACTTCATCCAGCAACGCGATCATTGAACGCACGTTCCATATAGCGATAAGCCTTTCGCACAGGAACGTGCAGCTTTGAGCCAAGTGATCCAGACTTGGCCATACCGGCGAATCCGAAGGGTGGCGGATTCGTTAGCCGACAACGAAGGACGTTATAGGCATGGCTGTATTCACATCCATCACCCGCTTCTGGCGCAAATGGCGCGATGCCCTGCGCACCGGCCGGCAGATCGATGCCCTGCTGGCGCATGCCGATCCGCGCGCGGAACTGGCCGCACGCAACGAATGGCTGGTCGAGGTGTCGCACTGGCTGCATCGCGAAGGCCCGATCGCCCGCGATGCGCAACAGCCGGATCAGGTGCCCAAATATCCGCCGCACGTGCGCCTGCGCTATCTGCTGCAATTGCTGGATCGCAATCCCGAATGGAAGGCACGTGTCGCGTTGACCCTGCAAGGCATCGTGCGTGAGATGGATGCGATGGCGCTGCTGTGCGATTCGGGCATGCCGGCACATTCCGGTTTCACTGGCGCATTGATCGAACGCCTGCAGGATTCGCTGATTCCGATTGCGCCAAACAGTCGCGATCTGTCGAACCTGTTCACGTTGATGTTTCCCTCCGCCGACGACGCCCAGTGGGTGGCAGCGCTGCCGCGCGAACTGCTGGAGAAATTGAGCGAGCTGTTCGTTCATCGGCAAGCCGTGCAGAATGAAGCTGCCGGCGCGGAGAATCGCGAAGACGGCGCTGCCGGGACATCCCACGATCGTTTATCGATCGAGCTGCTGGCGGCGATGCACAACCTGATCGGGCAGATTGGCTCGACCGGGCTTTCGAAAGCGATTCGCACCCGCCTCAGCGAAAAGCGGCTCGATACATTGCCGTTCTATAAGCTTCCGCGCGCCATGCTTGCCATCGAAACAGCCGCCGACGATGCCGACGATGCCCGCGTCAGCCGAATCTTGTTGCAGGAAGTGAATTACTTGCGCGCCCTGCTCGACGAGTGCCATCGCGCCTTGCGCGACGTGCATGCGCATCTGGACGAAAACGGCGTCAGCGTCGACATCGTGTTCCAGCTCGAACGCATGCGCGCACGCATCGTGCGTACCGAACGCTTGATGGAAGCGTGGCTCGCCATCCGGCGGCATAGCGATTCGACCCAACCTATCGCAAGCTTGTTTGCCGATCTCATCGCCGCCAACCATGCCAGCCACAGCGTCACTGGCTTGATGCGCAGCAATTTCTCCTTGCTGGCGCGCAAGGTGGTCGACCGTAGCGCGGAGGACGGCGAGCACTACGTTGCCTACGACCGGAAAAATTACCTGTCCATGTTGTGGGCAGCTTTCGGTGGCGGCATGGTGATGGTGGCCGCGGTCTACATCAAGTTCTTCATCTTCAGCCTGCACATGCATCCGATGGTGGAAGGCTTTTTTGCCGGCATCAATTACGCCGCCGCGTTCCTGTTGATGCATTTCATGCACTTCACGCTGGCTACCAAGCAACCGGCGATGACCGCACCGATGCTGGCGCAGAAGCTGGATGGCATCGGCACGCCGCAAGGCATGCATGATTTCGTGCAGGCAGTGGTGGCGCTGATCCGCACGCAGGCAGCGGCGATTTTCGGCAACCTGGTGGCCGTCCTGCCGGGATGCCTGATCATCCAGTTGCTGGCGCACCATCTATTCGGCATCAACTTCCTCAACCCGGACAAGGCCCACACCACCATCCATTCGTTTTCGCTGCTCGGCGCCACGCCGCTGTGGGCCGTGATGACGGGCGTGCTGCTATGGGTATCGAGCCTGCTATCCGGCTGGGCCGACAACTGGTTCGTCCTGCATCGCCTGCGCGACGTACTTTCCTACAACCGCCGCCTGCGCTTCGTGCTGGGCGAGCGCGGCGCGGCGCGTTTCGCCAACTTCTCGCGCCGCAATGTGGCCGGCGTGGTCGGTAATTTTACCTTGGGCATGATGCTGGGCCTGGTGCCGGTGGTACTCACCGCGTTTGCGCTGCCTTACGAAGTGCGCCACGTGACGGTGGCGGCGGGTTCGATCGGCACATCGATCGGCGTGCTCGGCCGCGAAGCGTTCGCCACGCACGACATCTGGTGGTCATTGGCAGGCACCGCGGTGATGGCCATGCTCAACGTGGCGGTCAGTTTTACGCTGGCGTTCCAGATGGCCTTGCGCGCACGACCGATGCAACGACGCGCGCGGCGGGAAATCCATCGCACACTGTGGCGTTATGTGCTTGCCAATCCATTGCAGCTGATATTTCCTGGACGCAGCAAAGCCGCTGCCGATGCGGCATAGCGCAGGCTGGATTTACTCGGACTTGCTTCGGAACCATCCAGCATTCGGGCGACATCGTTGGCTTGCGCTGCGCCAACCCAACCTGCGTCAGGCGGGACGCACGTCGTGCAGCTGCCAGCTTGTGCCAATCAGCCAGGTCAGGCGCTGTCGCACGATGCTCATCGGCAAGCTGCTGATGACTTCGACATCGGTATTCAAATCCGCCACCTTGGCGCTCACGGTAGCGAGCTGATCGGTCACGCCCAGGCGCTCGTCCACGCTATCGGGATCGGGCTGCATCGCGCGCCAGCGCTGGAACAGCAGCGGACTGCGCAATGCTTCCTGCAAGGCCGCGGCGAAATCGTTCGGGCCGGCGCCGTCGTAGCTCAGCGCAGGCTCCGCGCCGCGTGCATGCTTGAGATCCTTGATCTGCAGATAGTAGTGAGTGCGGTTGGTCATGGTTCCTCCCTTTTTGGTGACCGTTCCTGACGTAGAAGGCCGGGCTGGCGCAGCTTTCCTCAAAAGCACAGCGCTGCCAGGTCCAGCAAGTGCGACGCCCGCTCCGGCGGCAGCCCATGCGGCAGGATGCCCAGGCAAGGTGCTGGCAAAGATGCATGCAAGGTGGCGATATTCTCCTCGATCGCGGACATCGCCGGGTCGATGCAGTTCCCAATCCAGCCAGCCAGCCGGCAACCATCCGCCAGGATGGCCTCGGCGCTGAGCAGCGCGTGATTCAAACATCCAAGCCGCAGCCCCACCACCAGCACCACCGGCAAATCCCACGCCCTGGGCAATGCCGAGGCGAGCAAGCCGGGCGCCAGCGGCACTCGCCAACCGCCTACGCCTTCCACGATCACCGCATCGTAACGCGTGCGTAGTTTCTGATACGCGGCGTGCAGCGGCGGCAACACGATCGTCACGCCGGCGTGAGCCGCCGCCAGATGCGGCGACAGAGGTTCGCGCAAGGCGATGGGATTGATCTCTTCGTAGGTTGGCGACGGCGCACTCGCCGCCTGGAGCGCCAGCGCATCGTCGTTGCGCAGGCCATCCACGCTATCGGCGCAACCGGTGGCGACCGGCTTCATGCCGCAGACACTTTGGCCCCTCGCGCGCAGGGCATGGAGCAACGTGCAAGCGGCATGGGTTTTGCCGATGCCGGTATCGGTGCCGGCTACAAATAGCGAGGAACTCACGCGACCCTCGACTTGGCCTTGCTCGCCCAACGCCCGCCCATCCAATAGATCGGGCTCAACAGGATATAGAGGCAACCGGGCAACGCCGTCCATGCCGTCGTCCCGGGAATGACCAGGGTCACGATGAGCGACAACAAGGCCACGCCAATCGAGCCCAGTTGCGTATAGAAATTTTCGCGCGCATCGATCCGCTCCACCTGCGACATGTGCGCCTTGCGCAAGCTATGGCGATAAAGCCCGGCAAGGCAACCCGCCATGCACGCATAGGCCATGCCGTAGCAAAGATAGAGCGCTTTCACGTCGTGCGCGCTGTTGATGGTCAGGCTGCCGGACAATTCCTGATGCGCAAAAGCGGCATAGAACGCGCCGAACATCGCCTGGAACAACATGTTCAACGGGTAGACAAAAATCAAGGCGAAGAACACCAGCATCAAGCTCAGCATCAGGCTGGTGGTGTCATGCAGCCGGAAGTGGTCGCGCCAGCGCACGTGGCGATGCCAGAAGATCATCAAGGTGGCGAAGCTGCAGGCAAATGCCGGAATCCGGTCGAGCGCCGACAAGAGGTCGTTCAGGCTATGCGGCACCTCGGCACCGGCGATGGCCAGCACGCTCGCCGCAAAGGCGAAGGCTGCGTCGATGAAACCATCCAGCCGGTGTGCTTCCACGCGTCCACTGTGTGCAGCATCGTGCTGCTCGCTCATAGTCGATTCCCCTTGTGCTCGCACTTCGAACAACCCATCTTTGGCCCATCAGTCTGCAGCAATCGAGTCCACACGTCATGTTCGAGATCAAAAGCGGCCTGGCCGCAAGCAAACCTGAGCAATACGCCGATCTGGTGGAGCAGGCTCGCGGCATGCTTGCCGGCGAGCCCAGCCTGATCGCCAATGCGGCCAACTTCGCGGCCTTGGTGTTCCACAGCCTGCCCGACTTCAACTGGGCCGGGTTTTATTTCTATGACGGCACGGAACTGGTCGTGGGACCGTTCCAGGGCAAGCCGGCCTGCATCCGCATTGCGCTTGGCAGAGGCGTGTGCGGCACAGCGGCGCAAACACGCCAGACGCAGCTGGTGCGCAACGTGAATGATTTCGATGGCCACATCGCCTGTGATGCCGCCTCCCAATCGGAAATCGTGGTGCCGCTGGTGAAGGCCGACGGCACGCTGCTGGGCGTGTGGGATGTGGACAGTCCATCCATCGGCCGCTTCGACGACGAAGACCGCGCCGGCATGGAAGCTTTGTGCGCCGTCTTCATGGAAACCGTCGACGCGTGATCCCGCGCGCCGTCATGCCCGCGAAAACGGGCATCCGCCTTGAATGGTTGCGTCGAAGCAAATGGGATTTCCGCTTTCGCGGGAATGACGGCCGTTGGGGTCATCCGCTACGCGCATCGCTCTCCAGCAAACCGATGACCGCGACGCGCGCTTCTTCGACACCCGTTCCATCCTGCGCTGAAAACACCTGCAGCGTCACTGGGGTATTCGCACCGATGTCCTTGCGCAACGCGGCCAGCGCCTGGGCGGCCTGATTGCGCGACAGCTTGTCCGCCTTGGTCAGCAGCACATGGCATGGCAGCAGCGTGGCGATGCAGAAATCCATCATCATCCGGTCGAATTCCTTCATCGGATGGCGGATGTCCACGATCAGCACCACACCGCGCAAGCTGCGCCGTACATGCAGATAGCGGTCGATTTCATGCCGCCAGTGCTCGCGCAAGGCCTCGGGCACCTTGGCATAGCCATAGCCAGGCAGATCGATCAGCCGCGTGTCCAGCAGCTGCGACGTTTCACCGCGCAGCACAGGCGGTAGCGAAAAGGCGACCATCTGCTGGGTGCGCCCCGGTGTTTTCGAGGTGCGCGCCAGGCCCTTCTGGCCGGTCAATGCGTTCAAGGCGCTGGATTTGCCCGCGTTGGAACGTCCGGCAAATGCCACCTCGGCGCCTTCGTCGGGGGGCAGTTGCTGGACACGATGGGCGGCGAGCACGAACTGTGCGCCCTGGAGTGGATTGGTAGGCATGGTCCTTGGTTTGACCGGCTAAGATGGGGTGGAGATAATTTTGAAGTTCTGCCAGTCACGGTGCGCTGGAGGGCTTGAGGGTGCGCACCGTACATCCAACAGTGTTTCCTGGAGGCAAGTGTATGAGTTTTCGGCTCGCCGGTTGCCGGCCCGCTGTCGTGAATGCAGTAGCCCTGGTTCTTGCTCTCTCCACTGGCGCCGTCCTTGCGCAGAACACCAAGGCGCCCAACGCGCCGGCCGCTGCCGCTTCGGCCGCCAAGCCGGCTCCTGCCGCGAGCGCACCGGCCGCCACCGTGCCCACCGCCGCGCCGCACGATGGCAACTGGATGATGGCCACCAAGCCCGGCGACGCCACTGCCGGCCAGGGCAAGGCCGCCGCCTGCGGCGCCTGCCACGGCATGGATGGCAACTCTTCCGATGCGCAATACCCGAAGCTTGCTGGCCAGCACGAGATGTACATCGCGCATCAGCTGCACAACTTCAAGGATGGCGAACGGCAGAACGCGATCATGCTGGGCATGGTCACCCCGCTGTCGGACCAGGACATGCGCGACATCGGCGCCTACTTCGCCAGCAAGCAGCCGCTGCCGGGCGTGGCCGACCAGGCATTGGTGGAGCACGGACAGCAGCTTTATCGCCAAGGCGATCCGCAGCGCGGCATTCCGGCCTGCATGGCATGCCATGCCATCGACGGCCGCGGCAACCCTGGCGCCATGTACCCGCAGCTCACCAGCCAGCATGCGCAGTACATCGAAGCGAAGTTGAAGGATTTCCACGATGGCATGGCTTGGGGCCACGAAGCGCATGCGCAGATCATGCCGACCATCGCCAAGAACCT
The DNA here is from genome assembly GCF_036746095.1 of Dyella sp. NCBI lineage: Bacteria > Pseudomonadati > Pseudomonadota > Gammaproteobacteria > Lysobacterales > Rhodanobacteraceae > Dyella > Dyella sp. The sequence continues at coordinate 28,429 of NZ_DAIOEU010000040.1, read as the reverse complement.
TGACCCGCAGGATATCGCGGCCTTGGCCAGCTACATCGAGGGCCTGCACGTGGCCGACCATAGCGCGACCGCCAAGTCGCCGTAACTTCACGCCGGCCATGTTGTCCCAGGGGTGCCCTGATCCATTTCCCGTAAAATGACCAGCGCATCCCTATCCCCTGTTTTTCGTTCCCCGAGGCCAGCCATGCTGAAGCGTTTGTCTTTTCTTTGCGCGTCGTTGATCGCGCTTGCCGCCTGCAGTCACAACGGTTCCGACAGCACGTCGCCGCAGCCCGCACCGGCCCAGACATCCGCACCGGCCACCCCCGCCTCCGCCGCCAAGCCGGCTCCTGCCAGCACAGCGCAAGCACCTGTCGCCACCTCCACCACCGCATCCGCCAGCACCGCGGCCACGCCAGCGCCAGGCTCTACGGCGCCCGCGCCGCAGAAGCCTTCGGCACCAGCCGAGCCGTTCGTCGACAACGGCAAGTGGGTGGAAGGCAAGAATTACTTCACGATCGAGCCGCAGCAGCCGACCGCCAATCCCGACAAGATCGTGGTGACGGAAGTGTTTTCCTACGCCTGCCCAGCCTGCAACGCGTTCCACACCACCGCCGACCAGATCGAGAAGAGCCTGCCGTCGAATGCGCAGATGACTTATCTGGCGGCCTCGTTCCGTCCGGACGAAAACTGGCCGCTGTTCCAGCGCGCCTACTATGCCGCCAAGGCGCTGGGCGTGGCCGAGAAAAGCCACGATGCGATGTTCGACGCCGTATGGAAAACCGGCGAACTGGCGAACTACGACCTCACCACCAACCGCCCGAAGCCGCAATCGGCATGGCCGACGATCGATAACGTGGCGAAGTTCTACGCCAAGTACGGCGTCGATCCCAAGCAGTTCATCGCCGTCGCCAATTCCTTCAGCGTCAACACGCAGATGAAGCGCGCCGACGACATGATGAAAGCCTATGGCGTGGATGCCACGCCCACCCTCGTCGTCAACGGCAAATACCGTTTCACGCCGAGCGATGCCGGCGGTTACGCGCAATCGATCGAACTGACCAAATGGCTTGTGGCCAAGGAAGCTGCGGGCAAGTAAGCCGAGCATCCACCGCGCCCGGTCCGCCGGGCGCTTTCGTTTTTGATCCCAGCAAATCTGACGCGCTTCGCCATCAGGAAGAACCATGTTCAAAAGCACCCGATTCCGTCTCGCCTCCCTGCTTTGCGGCCTGTTGCTGACCACCGCCTGCAGTGCGGCCACTCCCGACAGCGCTGCCGCACCCTTCACCAACGGTAACCAATACGTCACGCTGCAGGCGCCTTACCAGCGCGACAGCAACAGCGGCAAAGTCGAAGTGGTGGAGGTGTTCTCCTACGCCTGCATTCACTGCGCCGAGTTCTCCACCTACGCCGACGAGCTGCGCAAGGCGCTGCCCAAGGGCGTGGAGTTCAAGCTGGTGCCGGCGCCGTTCAACGACAGCTGGGTGCCGTTCGCACGCGCCTATTACGCGGCCAAGAAACTCGGCGTACTCGATCGCACGCACGATCTGTTGTTCGAAAAGAAATTCAAGGAGCAGTACCCGATCAACACGATGAGCGAAATCGCCGATTTCTATGCCAGCCAGGGCGTGAATCGCGACGAATTCCTGAAGATCGCCAACTCGCCGGAAGTGGATGCGCAGATCAAGAAGGATCTCGCGCTGATCCAGGCCTGGGGCGTGGATGGCACGCCCACCATCGTGGTCGATGGCAAGTACCGCAGCGCCAACATCAAGAGCTTCAGTGAACTGGTGGATCTCACCAAGTGGCTGGTGCAGCAGGAATTGAACGCCAAGCACTGATTAAGGCAACACTGATCCAGTATCGCCGTCGTTACCAGCCCTGTCTGTTCGCAGGCCACAGGGCCGTCGGCGAAGGCAGACTGGCGCATCGTCGAGACGGGGACCTGCGGCATGCGGACAGACAGGGCTGGCCCCAACAGGTTGAATTCAAAGTGATGGGGTGATGTCTGGAAGGCTCGCGGGCTGCGCCGCGTAGCTTGGCAAGACGGCCAGTCTTCCCCGCGCCACGCGACACATCTGCGAGCCTTCCAGACATCATGACGACGGCGATACTGGATCAGTGTTGCCGTAAGCCGAAGGGCTGCTTCGGCACGATGCCGGAGCAGCCGCACCGATACGGTTTTCACAATAACCGCATCGAGAACCTTTAGGATGCGCAGACCCGTTGGGAAGCATCCAAAGACTGCGCTGATCCATGACCCGCGCCCCCGCCAAGCAGGAACGGCTGCGACTGCTGAGCTGCAATATCCTGGCAGGCGCCAGCGTGCAGCGTTATCACCAATACGTGACGCGCGGCATCAACGCCGTGCTGCCCGCACGCAGCAAGCTGGACAATCTCGATCGCCTGGCCGAGCTGCTGCCGCAGTTCGACGTGATCGGTTTGCAGGAAGCCGACGCCGGCAGCCTGCGTTCCGGCTTCCTCAACCAGACACGCTACCTTGCCGAGACTTCCGGCATGCCGTTCTGGAGCCATCAGCCGAACCGCCCCATCGCCCAGCTTTCGCACACTGCCAACGGCCTGATCTGCCGGCTGGAGCCGGAGGTGGTGGTCGACTATCCGCTACCCAGCCGCGTTCCCGGCCGCGGCGCCTTGCTGGCGCGGTTCGGTGATGAGGCCAGCGGCTTGGCGGTGGTGGTGGCGCATCTTTCGCTGAGTGCGCAGGCCCGCGCGAAACAGCTCGCCTTCATTGCCGAGGTATTGCAGGATCATCCACACGCCGTGCTGATGGGCGATCTCAACACCGATACGCGCAGCACGGAAATGCGCCACCTGTTTGCCCACTCAAGCCTTCAACCACCCGAGCAAGCCGTGCCGACGTTTCCAAGCTGGAAGCCGCGGCGCGCACTTGATCACATCCTGGTGTCGTCCGGTATCCGCATCGACAAGATGTGGACATTGCCACAGGCGTTCTCCGATCATCTGGCGCTGGCTGCCGATATCCAGCTGCCCCTGATTTCAACAAAAATGGCTTCTACGAAAACCCATCCATGAGCGCACGCCGTTTCTTTCCGATCGCCTTTCCCTGGTTGCTATTGCTGGTCGTTGGCCTGTTTACGGCGTGGCTGCGCTACGGTTTTATCGAGCCACCCGAACTGGCGCATCTTTGCGACGACACCAATGGCCCGGCATGGTGCGGCATACGCACGGCGATCGTGCTGGGTTTCAATTCCTACGGCTTTGGCATCGCCGCCATCATCGTCACCGCACTGTCACTGATATGGAAAAAGCCGTGGCTGGCGTGGCTCGCCGCTGCACTCGGCATCCTTGCCCTCATCCTGTATTGCTATGACGCCGGCGCACTTGCGCTGCTAGTCGGCAGCTTGCGCCTGGTACGCCTGCAGGCCAATCGCACGATGGCAACGCCAGGCCACCCACACCGGCACGGCAATCGCCAGATTCAAACCCAGCCATAGCCACGTCACTTTGTTCATGCCCACTTCCTGCACCACCGGTGCAAGCGCAAGCAAGGGGCCGACACATGCCATGAAGCGCTGCTCCGCCGATGGCATGGCGAACTCGCGCGTCAGCAAACCGAACACGCCGTAGGCAACGCAAGGCAAGCAGAACAGGCCCATCGGGAAATCCATGTAGCGCCCATTGAACGCCAGCAGCAGGTCGTACAGCACCAGCGCAAACAAGGCGCAGAAACGCCACCATTGCGAAGGTTCGGTGTGATCGTGATGATCAGCCAAATGTGCCGCGATGCGCCGCGCCAACGCTGCCGCAATGGCCAGCGCCCCAACCAGGCACACTGCTGAAATCAGCCATTCCCACCACCACTGGCAAGCGAACAGCATCTGCCGCAACTGCCATGCGGCAGAACATCCCGCAGCAAAACCCGCCAGCAACAACGCCACCCAGCCGCGTATGCCATGCCAGCTGCGACGCCGGCCGCCGACGAAGGCAAAGACGGCGGCGCCCGCGACACCGGCCAGCCACCCCAGCCACCATTGCGGATCTTCCGTCACCGGCCCCAGCATCGGGAATTTCGGCTTGGCATTCGAATCGAAGATGCCCCAGTAACCGCCTACCGTACCTTCCAGCTCGCGCTTCCACGGTTGATCAAAAGTCTCGATCACGTTGTAGGGCATGTGCACTTGCGCGGCATAGCGCAGGAAGCTTCGTAGATACAGCGCTTCATCCACCAGGCTCGGTTCGGCGGAACGGCGCAGGCGTCCTTCGCTGGGCCAGCCGGTTTCGCCGATCATCACTTGCTTGCTGGGAAACTCTTTCTCCATGCGAGCGTACACATCTTTCACATGCTGCACGGCGTCGATCGCCGCGACGGGGTCGTTTTCCCAATAGGGCAGGATATGGATGGTGACGAAATCCACCGCGCTCGCCATTTGCGGATAACGCAACCAGTATTGCCACACGTCCGCATACGTGACTGGAATCGCGGCAGGAGCGGCTGCACGTACGCGCTGGATGTATTCGGCCAGTCGCTTGGGCGATAAATCGCCACGCAGCAGCACTTCGTTACCGACGACGATGCCGCGGATCACCTTGGGATTCGCCTTGGCAGTCGCAATGCCCTGCGCGATCTCCTTGTCATTGGTCTTCGGCACGCTGCCCAGCCAGATGCCCATCAGTACCTGCATGTGATAACGCGCGGCAATCGCCGGCACCGCAGCCAGGCCGTTGCTTTGCGAATACGTACGCACGCAGTCGAAGCGTTGCGAGAGCGCACGCAGGTCTTCATCGATGCGCTCGGGCGTGATAACGAAATCCCGGTTGAAAGGCGTCTCGCCCGGCTTGCGGAATGGCGCGTAGGACACGCATGCGATGCGCGCGGACGGCGCGTCCGGCAAATCCACCGGACGGCCGATCTGCCACCACCACGCCAACCCGGCCAAGGTCGCCAGGATCAGCGCCAGCCAGGCAAGACCGTAATGGGCGACACTCTTGGGCTTGGATGACATGCTGGCCTTGTCGTGGCTTGAGTAGAACGTCGAAGGATAAGAGGCGAGCGCGCAACAGGGAACGGGCAGTTGCTGCTCCCTCGTTCGAATCAACACATGTGTTTCCTGTGTGAAGCTCCATTCATACCGGCCAAAACCCATCCATTACACTGCATCGGATTGTCCGCAGGAACGGGAGTCCCTATGGCCTCGCTAGCCGTATCGCGCTTCGGCCGCTGTCTGTTGACCGTTATCGCCAGCGGGATGCTGGCCGGTGCGGTGGTTGCGCAAACGAGCGACGGTGCGTCGCCGGCCGCGCAGCGCGCTGCATTCAAGCAGGCTTATGCCGCTGCCCGCCAAGGCGGTGATAGTTGGCGTTCTTTGGCGGCGGGGCTCAAGGACTACCCGCTGTATCCCTATCTGCAGGCCGCAGCGCTGGAGCACGATCTGCAACAGGTGGATCGTCCTACCGTCGAAACCTACTTGCGCCAGTATCCGGACCTGATTCCCAGCGGCGACCTGAAGCGCGACTTCCTGCAGGAACTCGCTCGCCGCCAGGACTGGACCGATTTCGTCGCGATGTATCAGCCCGGCCTTGGCAATGCGCTCACCTGCGATGCCCTGCAAGCACGGCTTGCCGACGGCGCTCAGCTTGATTTCAATCGCGATCTCGCCGCGCTATGGGCCGAGCCCGCCCTGCCTTCCGCGTGCGACCCGGTGCTGAGCGCCGCCCACGATCAAGGACTGCTGACACCCGCGCGCCTGTGGTCGCGCATCGACGCAGCGGTGGAAGCGGGCAGGGCAGGCACCGTTTCCGGCATGGCGCAATGGCTGTCGGCGGACGAGGCCAAGGCCGCGCAAAACCTTGCCTTGGCGCTCAACGATCCGGCCGCCGCCGTGCTGGCCGCCAGGCAGTGGCCCGACAATCCACGTTCGCGCCAGGCCGCCGCCTTGGCGCTGGTGCGCCTGGCGCGTCGCCAGTCCAACATGGCCGATAACGCCTGGCAGCAACTGCAGGACCGTTTTCATTTCACCGCGGAACAGCGCGATCGCGTATTGAACGCGCTGGCCCTGTTCCATGCCACCGACTTCGACGATGACGCGCTCAAGCGCCTGATCGCCCTGCCGCCTTCCGCGCAGACAGCCGCCAGCCGCGAATGGCGCGTGCGCGTGGCACTGGCGGAAAAGAACTGGCAGGCGGTACTGGACGGCATTGCCGCCATGCCGCCGGATCAACAGCAAGACGACGAGTGGCAATACTTCCGCGCGCGCGCCCTGGGCGGACTGGGCCGCAGCGAAGAAGCGCAGCGCGTGTACGACAGCGTGGCCAGGCAATCGAGCTATTTCGGTTACATGGCCGCCGATCATCAGCACGCACCCTATGCACTGTGCAGCACGCAGCTCGCCGCCGAGCCGCAAACGCAGCGGGCCGTGCTTGCCATCCCTGGCGTGCGCCGCGCGTTCGAACTGTTTGCCGTCGGCATGCCCAAGCAGGCGCGCCGCGAATGGAGCCAGGCGCTGGCCAACGCCGATGCGCACACGATCCAGCAAGCCGTGATCCTCGCCAACGAACGCGGCTGGTACGACCGCGCGGTGTTCTCCTTCAACAAGGGCGATGCACTGAGCTACTACCCGCTGCGCTTTCCGCTCGCCAGCCAGGACGGTCTGGTGCCGCAGGCCGAGCAGGCCGGCATCGATCCGTCATGGGCCTACGGCATCCTGCGCGTGGAGAGCGCCTGGATGAGCGACGCCCAATCCGCTGCCGACGCGCGCGGACTGATGCAATTGCTGCCCAGCGCCGGCGCCGAGGTGGCGCGTCGCAGCGGACTGCCCTGGAACGGTGGCGACAGCCTGTACGACCCTGCCACCAACATCGAGCTGGGGACGCGCTATCTGGCGCAACTTGCCGCCCGCTTCGACGGTTCGCCGTGGCTGGCCAGCGCGGCGTACAACGCCGGCGCGGCGCGCGTGAACCAGTGGCTCACGGCGCGCAGCCTGCTGTCGCCCGATCTGTTCGTCGCCACCATGCCGTTCAAGGAAACGCGCGAATACGTCGCGCGCGTGATGTACTACAGCGTGATCTACGATTGGCGCCTGCATGGCAACGCCGCACCGCTGTCCACGCGCATGGTGCCGATCGGGCAAAGCCATAGCCGCGTGGATCCGCCGAATGAGCGCCGGGACCTGACCTGCCCGGCGACCCCCTCGGCGCCCGCAGCAGCGCCGACATCGGCCACGAATAAAGCCGGGAACGATACGACCCGCTGACGTAGCGAAACATATCTCGCACGTTTTCCGCCCTCACGGCGGGCAAGAGGCGCCATGGCACAATAGCGGCATGCGTACTTACCTGGTCGGCGGCGCGGTCCGTGACAAACTGCTGGGACGCCCCGTGACCGACCACGATCACGTGGTCGTCGGCGCGCGACCGGAAGACATGCTCGCGCAAGGTTACAAACCGGTCGGCAAGGATTTCCCTGTCTTCCTTCATCCGAAAACGAACGAGGAATACGCCCTCGCCCGTACCGAACGCAAAACCGGACGCGGCTACCACGGCTTCGCCGTCCATGCCGATTCCGATGTCACGCTGGAGGAGGATCTCGCGCGACGCGACCTCACCATCAACGCCATCGCCGAAGACGAGCAAGGCCAGCTGGTCGATCCCTACGGCGGCGCGCGCGACATCGAACAACGCATGCTGCGGCACGTCTCGCCCGCCTTCGTCGAGGATCCGGTACGCCTGCTGCGCGTCGCCCGTTTCGCCGCGCGCTTCGCGCCACTCGGCTTCACCGTCGCCGACGAAACCATGGCCCTGCTGCAACAGATGGTGCGTGACGGCGAAATCGATCACCTCGTACCCGAGCGCGTTTGGGCGGAAACGCGCAAGGCGCTCGGCGAGACCCAGCCATCGGCGTTCCTGCGCGTGCTGCGCGAATCGGGCGCACTCGCCGTGCTGTTTCCGGAAGTCGACGCGCTGTATGGCGTACCTCAGCGCGCCGAATTCCATCCGGAAGTCGATACCGGCATCCACGTGGAAATGGTGTTGGACGCCGCCGCCAGACTCGCACCAGGCAACGACCTGGTCGGCTTCTGCGCGCTCACCCACGACCTTGGCAAAGCGCTTACGCCCAAGGAAGAACTGCCGCGTCACGTTGGCCATGAGCATCGTGGCGTGCGGCCGCTGCGCGTGCTGGCTGCGCGCTTGAAGGTGCCCACCGAATACGCCGAGCTCGCCGAACTGGTATGCCGCGAACATCTCAACGTGCATCGCGCGTTTGAGCTGAAACCCGCCACGGCACTCAAGCTGCTGACGGTACTCGATGCGTTGCGCCGCCCCGAACGGCTGCAGCTTTTTCTTGCCGCCTGCATGGCGGACAAGCAAGGGCGGCTGGGGCACGAGCAGGATGACTATCCGCAAGCAGGTTATCTGCGCCATGCTCGCGACGCTGCAGCCCTCGTCACTTCGGCACCCTTTGTAGCGCAAGGCCTGCAAGGCCCGGCGATTGGAGCAGCCATGGAACGGGCACGCTTGCAAGCAATCAGCGAGCTGAAAACACTTTCATAGCAGGAGTTCGTTGCATGGCGCTCAACGTCGAGCAAAGCCAGGGATGGCGCCTTGTCGCCATCGTCATGACCGTCATTCTCGTCTTGCATAGCCCGCTGATATTCAATCCAGGCTATCTGAGCCATGACGAACTGCAGTGGGCCTTCCAGGCGACGGAACACAAAGGGCCGGCATTTATCAACGGTCTGTGGGCTGACGTCCAAGCCTTCCAATATCGTCCGCTGACCTTTTCACTCTGGATGTGGCTATCGCGTCGATGCTTCGATCATCCCTTTTTATTTCACGCGATCATCGTGGCCGTCAGCGCATGGAACGCAAGCATGCTGGCCTTGGTCTTGCGCAAGGCAGGCGCATCCGGTCGGACGGCGGTGCTGGCAGGCCTATTGTTTGGGCTTGGCCCTTATGCGACGTACACCCATGGGTGGGTCGCAACGCTTGCCGACCTGATATGGGTGTTTTGCACACTGGCCATAGCGCTGATAACAATAAGCACGCCACGTAGATGGCCCGTATGGCTCGCTTCGTTCGGCCTTACATGCACCGCCCTTCTAGCGAAGGAATCTGGCGTCGTACTGCCGGCATTGTTTCTTCTCGCCTGGCTTTTTGATCGACGGCGGCCGGTCTGGCTCGATGCGACTTTTTTTGCAGCCGTGCCGGTCATTGTCTATCTAGGTATACGGCTTCATACCCTTTTGACCGGAGCACCTGCCGATTCGCCTTATGCCTGGCATCTTTCGACAATTCCGCTCAACTGGATCAAATATCAGCTTTACCCGATCGCTATCGACAAATTCGGTGCTGCCGAAGTCCGCACCCTCTGGTATGTCGTATTGATCTGGTGCTTGTTGCTCCTGTCTCTTTGGAAGGCGGCTCCTCGATATGCCCTTGCCTTCCTTGCATTTGGCACTGCAGCCCTTGGGCCCGTATTGATCGTGCAACCGGCCGCCTGGTACGGCTATGCACTTTCAGCTGTCATCGCCGCTGTCACGGCTTTGAGCTGGCCCCGCATGCATAGGTGGGGACGCTTTGCCACCGCTTTGTTTGTGGCCCTTGCTCTTTTACATAGCATCAACCTCATGCGCGTCATTCATGATGCCGGCGAAAAGCAGTCCCGTTTTTCGCCAGCCCTGGCCCAGGCCGTGCAAGATGGCAAAGGGAAAGCAATCACCTTGAGCGTGGAAAACGAAAAAGACCGGTGGATCTATATTCGAATGACCCACGACATCCATGCCTACCACGGCGTGAAGATGGATGGGTTCGTCAAACTGGTTGGCAGCGAAGAACCTGCCGATTACCAAGTGCAAGCAGATGGATCGCTCAAGCCGCTGCGTTAGGAGGTAAACGTCCTTCGTCTGCTGCCAATGCGCGCATCTAAAGCCTTCCACCCTGATCCGCCGCCAGCAGCTCCGCAGGCAGCGGCAGTGCCGGCAGCCCGCGCGCCAACAGCATCGCCTGGAACCGTTCGCCCATCTGGTCCGGCAGGGTGAGTTTCTTTACTTGCTGGGCAAGACTGTAGCGTGCGGCATCGTCAGCAGCGCGTTCGTAAGCCTGTTCGAAAACGGCCTGCAACCCCGCCGCAATCAAGAAGTGCGCTTGCGGCAAATACGCTGCGACAGCGAAGCCTGCGTTATTGCCAGCTTCGGCCAACGCGGTGAAATCGACCGAAGCAGTGAGATCGTTGAGGCCGGGCAGATAAAACGGATCGCCGTGTGCGCGATGGCGGTAGTGCGCCATCAACGTGCCATCTTGCCGCTCCGGCAAGTAAAACTCGCGCCGCACATAGCCATAGTCGATGAACAGCATCACGCCTGCTTCAAGCGAGCCGGCGATGGCCTGCATCCAGTACGGTAGCTGCGGGAGGATTTCCGAGCGGTAGCCATCCTCGAAGGGGCGACCAAGATCGCGTTCGACGTGCCGCACGGCGCCGGCAACCAGGGCATCGGCGGGGCGGTCGACACGCATCAGGCGCGCCTCGCCATCGAGCGCAACGTATTCTTCGTACACTTCGCCATGCCGCATCGCGAAGCGCGTGGTCGGCAGTGCATCGATCACTTCGTTGGCGAACAGGATGCCGCGCCAGTTTTGCTCGGGCGGACGATCGATCCATGCCACGCGAGCCATCACCTCTGCCGGCAAAGCGGCGGTAAGGCGTCCGTGCTGACGTTCGCGCAAGTCGGCGCTGGGCTCCAGGATCAGGTAGCGGCGTGGCAGGATGCCGTTCTCGGCGAGTGCCAGCAGCGCGGATTCGGCGAAGGCGCCGCTGCCGCCACCGAGTTCGAGAAAATCCGCCTCACTGCCCAACATCGCCAGCACCGGCTGCACGACGTGCACCACGCAGCGTGCAAACAACTCGCCAAGCTCCGGCGCGGTGACGAAATCGCCGGCTTCGCCGAACTTGGTCTTGCCCGCGCTGTAGTAACCCAGGCCCGGCGCATAAAGGCACCGCTCCATGTATTGCGAAAACGCTATCGGCCCATGCGCGGCGATGGTTTCGCGCAGGTGTCGCAACAGGCGTTCGGAATGGGCCAGCTCGTCGGCAGCGGGCGCGGGAAGGCGGGAGGACTTGTTCATGGATGGGACGGTGCATCGGCCGTATTCGGCTTCAGCAACCAGCGCACGGCGAGCACGCCCAGTTCGTAAAGCAGGCACATCGGAATGGCCAGCATGATCATCGAGGTGATGTCCGGCGGCGTCACCACCGCAGCGATGGCAAAGGCGCCGACCACGGCGTAGCGCCTGCCCTTGCGCAGCTTGTCGAGGTCGACAATACCTACCGCCGCCAGCATGACTACCGCTACCGGCACCTCGAAGCACAGACCGAAAGCGAAGAACATCAACATCACGAAATCGAGATAGTGCGTGATGTCCGTCATCATCTCCACGCCCTGCGGCGTGACGGCGGTAAGAAAGCGAAACGCGGCGGGCAACACCAGAAAATACGCAAACGCGCAACCGGTGTAGAACAGCACCAGCGCTGCCACCAGCAGCGGGCGCGCCAGGCGCTTCTCGTGTTTGTACAGGCCAGGGCTCACGAATGCCCACAGCTGATACAGGATCACCGGCATGCTGATGAACAGCGCGGCGTAGAACGCGAGCTTCAGCGGCGTCACGAACGGGCTGGCCACTTCGGTGGCGATCAGGTGCGCGCCTTCCGGCAGGCGGGAAACCAGCGGCGCGGCGAGCCACGCATATAAGCGATTTGCAAACGGCACCAGCGCCGCGAGCACGACTGCCAGGGCGAGAATCGCCTTGATCAATCGCGACCGCAGCTCCAGCAGGTGCGAGAATAAACCTTGCTGCAGGTCCGTCTCGGGCTCAGGCGTTGCCATGCGGTGTTTCCTTCGGCGCATCGGCCTGCAGGAGATCCTTCTGCACGTCGGCAACGCTATCGCGTACCTCCGTTGCAGCACCTGCCACGTGTTCGCGTGTTTCTCGAGCGGCCTTGTTCATCTCGGCTTGCATGGCCTCGGCGCGTGCCGCCGCTTCGCGCGCCGTGCGCTTGAGGTCTTCGATTTCCAGCTCGCGCTCCACTTCGGCCCGCACACTGTCCCAGCCCTGGCGCAAGCGGCGCACCAAGGCGCCGGCCGTGCGGGCCGCCTGCGGGAGCTTTTCCGGGCCGAGCACGATCAGCGCGATCAGCGCCAGCAACATCAGCTTGCCGAGGCTGATCTCGATCATGTTGCTTTCCTACGCGTACGCGCTTATTTGGATTCGCTGGAATCGCGCTGCTGGCTGGCCGCACTGCTGGCGCCCGGCGCCGGATCGGCCTGGAGCTTTTCCTGCGCCTTGCGCTTTTCCTCGTCCTCGTCGCCCTGCATGGCTTTCTTGAAGCCGCGCACGGCATTGCCGAGATCGGAGCCGACCCGCGTCAATTTACCGGTGCCAAACACCAGCAGGATGATGACGAGCAAGATCGCCCAATGCCAAATGCTGTCCAAACCCATGTGAAACCTCGTTGCGGACTGTTGCCGTCTGCGCCTGCGGAAGTGCAGGCGCCGGCGTTCCGTCATGTGAAGAGCGCGCTGGCGCCGTCTGGAGCCTGCTTACCGTCTCACCGCGCAGTGTACTCCTCCAGGGTGTCGCGGAAGCGCACGACCGCCGCCGGGACATTGCTCACCCCTCCCTCGAAGATGCGCCGCGGGGTAATGCCTGGTCCGTATACCTGCGCGTTGGCGTCGTTATCCATCTTGATCACCGAGCCATCCAGCGCCACCCCCGCGAACAGGCCGCGGGCGCGCGAATAGGAATAGATTTCCGCCTTCAGCTGCTGATCGGTCGCCGCCGAAGCGGTACGACCCACCGGGCCCGCCGCGGCAGAGGCGTCCGCGCCCACCGTGAACTTGCCGTTGACGATGGAATCCACGCCGCGCTGCGTGCGGAACACCAGGATCACGTCGGTCTTGGACACCCCGATCTGGAACCCCACGCTGCCGCCACCGAAGGAGATGAAGCTCGGATTGGACCAGGTGCCGTCCGGATTCTTGACCGAGATCAGGCCCTCGCCGCGTCGCCCGCCAAACACGAAGCCGACCTTCAGCACATCGGGAATCACCGCAATCGCCCGCGCGTCGCGCAGCAGGTCGGTGGGGATGGATTTGTCCGGCGCCTGCTCGATTTCATTGAGCACCCGCACGGCGTTTTGCGCGCGCTGCTGCGGGGTGTCGTCATCGGCATGCGCGGCAGCCACGGGCAACAGCAGGGCAAGGGCGACAAACGAAAGGCGACGCAGTGCTTTGAACATGGATAGCTCCCGATTTGAATGACTCGATCGCGGTCGCGGGCGACGGCCACGTGGCCACTGGCGCGAAAGGCTCATGGCGGCTTGTGGCAGACTTGGCCGGCTCGTCCGCTGCCCGCCACCATGCCGACTCATCACTATACCGGCCTTGCCGGCCAATCCTACGACCAACCTGCTCAGGCTGGCGTATTACTTGTGAACCTTGGCACACCGGATGCCCCCACGGCGCGCGCAGTGCGGCCGTATCTGGCCGAGTTTCTGGGCGATTCGCGCGTGATCGAATATCCGCGCTGGCTCTGGTGGCTGATCCTGCACGGCGTCATTTTACGCATCCGCCCGGCGCGCTCGGCGCATGCCTATGCCAGGGTGTGGACGCCGGCAGGCTCACCGCTGCGGGTCGGCTCGGAAAAGCTTGCCGCGGCCTTGCAGACCAAGCTGAGCCAGCTCGCCGCCGGACCGGTGCGCGTGGCGCTGGCCATGCGCTACGGCGCGCCCTCGGTGCGCGCGCAGATCGAGCAGATGCAGCGCGCAGGCGTACGCCGCCTGCTGGTGCTGCCGTTGTATCCGCAGTACTCCGGCACGTCGACCGGATCGGTCATCGACGCGGTCGCCGACACCTTCAAGCAACTGCGCTGGCCACCGGAACTGCGCATCATCAACGATTACCACGCTGACGCCGGTCACATCGGCGCGCTCGCGCAGTCGATCGAGCAGTGGTGGGCTATGCACGGCCGCGGCGACAAGCTGCTGTTGTCGTTCCACGGCATTCCGCAACGCTACGTGGCTGCCGGCGACCCCTATCTGCGTCAATGCCAGACCACCGCGCATCTGCTGCGCGAGCGTCTGGGCTTGAACGAGACGCAACTGATCACGAGCTTCCAGTCGCGCGTGGGTCGCGAGCCATGGCTGCAACCGTACACGGATGAAACCGTCAAACGCCTCGCCAGCGAAGGCGTGAAGCGGCTGGACGTGGCCTGCCCCGGCTTCGCGGTGGATTGCCTGGAAACGCTGGAAGAAATCGCCATGCAGAACGCCGACTTTTTTACCGCGGCCGGTGGCGAGGCGCTGCGCTACATCCCCGCGCTCAATGATGGCAATGCGCAGGTGGACAGCCTTTCGGCGCTGGTTTTGCGGCATGCCCAGGGATGGCCGGAGTTCTTCGCGAACGAAGTAGCATGAGCGAGCGCGCCCACGCCAGCGCGCCGATCGAACAGCGGATCACCCTGTCGCATCATCTCTCGCTGGCGGCGCTGATTTGGGGTGACCCTGCAGCACCGCCGCTGCTGGCATTGCACGGCTGGCTGGACAACGCCGGCAGCTATGGCTTCCTTGCGCCCAAACTGGCCGGGCGCTTTCGCGTGATCGCGCTGGAATTGCCGGGGCATGGCCATTCCAGCCACCTCCCGGCTGGCATCAGTTATCACTACGTCGACTACGTCGGCGCGGTGCTCAGCGCGGCCGATGCGCTGGGGCTCGAACGCTACAGCCTGCTCGGCCATTCGCTCGGCGCGGGCATCGCCTCGCTCGCTGCTGCCGCCACGCCGCAACGGATGGATCGCCTGTTCCTGATCGAAGGGCTGGGACCACTCGGCGATGAGGGCTCCCACACCCTGCAGCGTTTCAGGGATGCTTATGCAGCGCCCGCGGCAAGCGGCAAGTCGCTGCGGCTGTTCGCGAATGTCGATCAAGCGATCAGCGCACGCAGCATGGCCAGCGGCTTGCGCGCAGAGCTGGCGCGGCCGATCGTGGAGCGCGGGCTTGTGCAGCTCGAAGGGGGCTATCGCTGGCGCAGCGATCCACGCCTGACGCGACCCAGCGCGGTGCGGCTGGCCGAAGCGCAGATCCGCGCCTTGCTTGCCGGCATCGAAGCACCTACCTCATTGCTGCTTTCCACACCGGTTACGCCTTACCTGCCCAGCGCGACGATGGAAGCGCGTGCGCAGCAGCTGCCGCGCATTGACGTGGCGCACATGCCTGGCGGCCATCATTTGCAGTTGGAACATCCGGATGCCGTTGCCGCGTGGCTGCTAAAGTCCGTCGCGTAGCCGTGTAGGCTGGGATGACAATGCCAGCCTTCATATCAGTCCTTTGAGCTGGGATTGTCATCCAGCCTACGGGTTTGGCGTGCATGATGGCCATCGAGGTCATCACGCTGAAATAGCCAACCGTTCCGACCGATACACCCATGCCGTGGCCACCATGGCCAACAACGCCACGATCAAGCCAACGATCACGCAACTGGCCATCTGCGCCGCGGTAACCTGCTCGCCGCGCAGCAATTGCATGATGCCAACCTGCTGTCCAAGCAACGGCACGTAGTACATCCAATCGGCGATCTTCATCGGCGTCACGCTCAACAGGATCGACGGAAAGACCGGCACCAGCATCAGCACGGACTGGTATGACTGCGCCTCGCGATAACTCTTCGCGAATGCCGACACCAGCGTCTGCAGGCACGCCAGCAGCATCACCAGCGGCAGCATCATCAACACCACTTGCGAGGCGAAGGAAATACCCAGGCTCATCCGCATGCCGAGCCGTTCGATCGGAATCAGCTTGCCGCAGAAGCCGAAGGCCGCCACGCAGATCAACAGGCTGACGAGCGAGAACGCGCACGTCGCCGCCAGCTTGCCCAGCAAGATCTTCCAGCGCGGCACCGGGTTGGCGAACAGCGGCTCCAGCGATTGCCGCTCGCGCTCGCCGGCAGTCAGGTCGATGGCCAGGTACATGCCGCCCATGAATACGGTAAGCACGAAGAAATACGGCAGCATGCCGAACATCATTCCGGCGCGCGATTGCGGCGTCGACTGGTCACGCTCGTCGACCGCCACCGGCGCCATCATGGTCGGCGCAAGACCGCGCGCGACCAGCCGCATCGCGCCCTGCCGCCGGCTGTAGTTTTCCAGCATGCCTTTCACGCGCTCGACCGAGCCGCCGCTATCGCGCTGCGATGAGTCGTAGATCAGTTCAACCTGCGATGTCTCGCCCTTGCGCCAGGAATCGCCGAAGCCCTTGGGAATGCGCAGCACGACGTCGGCATCGCGATTGCGCACGGCGGCTTCCGGATCGGCAATGCCCGGCTGCGGCACCAGGCCCTGCTGCTTGAGCGCATCGATCAGATTCGGCGCGTAGGCGGCACCGATCACCGGCACCTTGATCGGCTGGTCGGCTTTGTTCAATTCACGCGTGAGCACCACGTTCATGATCATGATGAAGATCACCGGGCCAAGCAGCGGCCCCAGCAACAACGCGCTCATGAGCGTGCGCCGGTCGCGCAGGTTTTCCTTCACTTCCTTGAGAAACACAGTCAGCGTGGTGTTCATGCCGCCAGCCCCTCTTCGCTGCCGATGATCTTGACGAAGGCATCCTCCAGATTGGCCTCGCCGGTTTGCGCGCGCAGCGCATCGGGCGTTTCATCCGCCACCACGCGGCCGTGCGCAATCACCACGATGCGGTCGCACAGTGCCGCCACCTCCTGCATGATGTGACTGGAAAACAGCACGCAACGCCCCTCTTCCTTCAGGTGCCGCATGAACTGGCGCATGCTGCGCGTGGCCATCACGTCCAGGCCGTTGGTGGGCTCATCCAGGATCACGTTCCTTGGATCGTGCACCAGAGCTCGCGCAATCGCCGTTTTGACGCGCTGGCCTTGCGAAAAACCTTCGACGCGGCGATCGGCGATGTCCGCCATGTCAAGCGCCTTGATCAACTGTTCGCGCCGCGTGCGGATCAGCGCTTCATCCATGCCTTGCAGCCGCGCAAAGTAATCGATGTTCTCGCGCGCGGTGAGCCGCTTGTACAAGCCACGCGCGTCGGGCAACACACCGAGCTGGCGACGCACGGCAAGGGCGTCTTTCGCTACCTCGATGCCATCGATCAGCACCTGCCCGCTGTCGGGCTGCATCAAGGTGTACAGCATGCGCAGCGTGGTGGTCTTGCCGGCGCCATTGGGGCCAAGCAAGCCGGTGATTTCACCATCACGCGCCGCGAAGCTCACCCCATCCACCGCTTTGACGGCGCCAAAATACTTGTGCAGTTCCTTCACTTCGATCATGGCAACGCTCCGTTGAAATCGATGAAGGCGGGCGTTTCGCCCAGCTTGTCCAGGCAGCTGGCGTCCAGTTGCTTCGGATCGGGCGTGTCGATGAACTTGCCGAGCAATTGCGGCATGCAGCCGCGTCCCAGCAGGGAATGCCCTTGCCCTTTGAAAATCAGCTGCCGGCCGTTCGACAAGCCCGGCAGGATCTGCGTGCCATAGCGCGGCGGTGTGACTGGATCCAGTTCGCCGGACAGCATCAGGATCGGCTTGTCGCTCTTCAGCGGCGCATGGAAATCGTCGGGCCGCATGCCATGCGGCCACACATCGCATTGCGCCTTGATCGCGTCGATCAGGTGATTGCCCAGGATGGTGTTCTGGTCCTGCGGGCGCGGTTGCAGCAGGTCGGCATCTTCGCTGCAGATCACGCTCATCGACATGCCGTTGTTCATGTCGCCGCTGAGGTCACCGCTGAGGATCTTGGCCTGCCCCAGCAAAGGGCCGACATCGCCATGCGCGGCCGCGTTGATCGACAGCGGCAGCAGTGCCGCCGTCTCGGGCTGGTAGGCGAACATGCGCACCACGCTGGCGAGCGCGAACTCGCTCAAGGGACGCTCCACCGTTTCATAGGTTTCCGGGTCGCGGAAGTTGACCTTGTGCGGATTCGCGCGCAGCGCATCACGCAGCTGATACAGCGTCTGCATCGAATCGCCGAAGCGTTGCTTGCACGCCGGCACCGCCGTGCAGTAGGCGAAATCCCTTTTCAGCGCATCATCGAGATTACCGGCGAAATCCTCGCCCAGGATGGCCTGGTTTGGCACCACCGAATCCAGCACGACGCTACGCACGCTGTTCGGATAATGCTTGAGGTAGTGCTGCGCCATGCGCGTTCCGTAGGACACCCCCACCAGATCGAGCGACGGCGAACCCAGCGCCTTGCGCACGTCTTCCAGGTCCTGCACGGCCACGGTGGTGGTGTAGTAGCGCGGATCCGCCTTTTGCTTGACCTCG
This sequence comes from Dyella sp., assembly GCF_036746095.1. Classification (NCBI taxonomy): domain Bacteria; kingdom Pseudomonadati; phylum Pseudomonadota; class Gammaproteobacteria; order Lysobacterales; family Rhodanobacteraceae; genus Dyella; species Dyella sp. Next base: position 10,136 of record NZ_DAIOEU010000040.1, on the reverse strand, counting down.
CCCAGGCAGGCCGCGACATCTTTGCGTACCTTGTCGAGATCGAGCGTCAGGGCGTTCTGGTCAGAGGTTTTTTCCGCGCCCTTGCAACTCAGCGGATTGGAGCCACCGGTACCGCGCTGATCCAGCAACAGCACGTCGTGATGCTTGCGCACTTCGGCGAAGGCGGGCGCTTCAAGCACCCACGCCTCGGTGGCCGCTTCGCCGGGACCACCCGCAAGCAACGTGACCAGGTCCGGTTCGGGCACCTGCGCATCGCTGCGCGCGATCGCAAGCTTCAAACGGATATGGCGGCCATGCGGATCGTCGCGGTTTTCCGGCACGTCAAACGTGCTGCACCATGCTTGCGCACGCGCGCCGCTGCCGGGACGGCCAAGCTCGCACGGCGTAAACGTCAGCGAGCCGCGTCGCCAGGTATGCGCCGGCTGTGACGGCTCCTTGGTGTCAACCGGCGCGGCAACAGGCGCTACATCCGCCGTTGCCGTGGCCGACTCATTTGAATGATGCCAATGCTGGTACGCCAGCACACCCACTGCGATCGCCGCAACGATCACGCGTAAACCGGTTCTTGCCTTCAAGGCCATGGCTCCCTCACTCCTCCCCCGGCACAAAAATCATTTCGATCGGCATGCCGAACAGGCGTGCGATCTTGAACGCCAACGGCAGACTCGGATCGTATTTCCCCGTCTCGATGGCATTGATGGTTTGCCGCGATACATCCAATTGTTGCGCGAGTTCGGCCTGCGACCAACCGCGCTCGCCGCGCAATTCGCGTATCAGGTTGTTCATGCAGTTCGTCGTTGCTGCGGTGCCGATATCACCGGCTTGGCATAGTCACTCATGACGGTATTTGCGCTTATACCAGCGTTTCGCGATGGGCAAGCCTCCGCAGCTGATCAGCCACACTGCCCCTCCATATAGAAACCACATGTGAGGGTCGCTGATCCTGGCCGGATATAGCAAGGCAATGACTAGCAGCGCCGCACCGAACAACAGCAGATACAGGTACGGTTTGATGCTGTTCTCTTGGTTACACAGCGAACTCCCACCATAACTGCGCACCAACCGCCCATGGACCAGTCCGTAGCAGACCACCATGGCGGGATATACCAGCAGCAGCGTCGAGCCATCCAGCTTCACCACACCCGCCGCGGCCAGAAAACCGCCTATGAAAGTCATCGCGCTGACCACCGCCGTTGCCGTGCTCAAGGCCACCAGGTGCGTGTAGCGCTCAAGTTCGTCGCTGTTGCGGATCAGCCGTGCCATGAGAGCGATGACATAAAGCACCGGCAAGGTCGCCGCAATCGCCAATACACCCTTGAGCGGCAGGCTCGTCGCTTTGCCCACCAGCGGCCAGACGAACAGCATGAAAGCCGTATAGATCACCATCGCGATCAACATTCGCGGCTGATATTGCTTCAGCGAAAACCGTGGCATACACCCCTCCGAGGTCAACATGTAAAGCACGCTTGACACGAAGCCTACGAAGGCTACTTGCTCATGTCAAGCATCCTTTACAACTTAGCTACCTAAACGCGTAAATCGCTCATGCCAGTTGACGCGCCACGTCACTTTTTGACGGCGCCACGCTAAGTCAGGAGAAGCAGTTCACACTTTTTCCCGACAGTAAGCCGGAAATGTTTTGGAAACGTGTAGGAGCTGTGTGGGAAATAGCTCAGATTTCCCCGACAATGTGACGGGTGTCACGCTTTGGCCTGAAAGTTGCTGAATCGCCACTCAAGGCGTGGGCCTGCCCGTGAGGGGGCGGGAAAACGCCGGCCCACCGTAAGCGCTTTTACCGAATAGCTGTAAAGCCCATCTACCCGTTCAAACAGGGAATCCGCATGAAAAAGATCGTTCTGTCTGCTGCTCTCGCCACCGTCTTCGGCGCGGCAGCATTGTTCTCCACCTCGGTGGCTGCCGCCGACGGCACCATCACCATCACTGGCAAAGTGGTCGCCAACACCTGTGCATTCAGCGTGAATGGCGGCGGCGCCAGCAACACCGTCCAACTGCCCGTGGTGTTCACCAACGCCTTGGGCACAGCCGGCGCGGTTGCCGGCAACACCCCATTCACCATCAAGGTAAGCGGTTGTGATCCGAACCTGACCAGCGTGCAGGAACAGTTCGGCGGCAGCAACATCCTTGCTGATGGCAACCTCAAGAACATTGCCTCCGCCACGTCTCCGCAGACGGTCGCCGGCAATGTCGAAGTGCAGCTGCTCAGCGGCACTGGAGCCGTCATCAATCTCAACAACATCACCAATTCGCCTGTGGGAACGCTCGCCAGTGGTTCCGCCACGCTGAGCTATCAGGCGCAGTACTACGCCTCCGCCGCCGCTTCGGCCGGCCAGGTGAGCACGACCGTGACCTACACGACCCAATATCAATAAGAAAAGCGCAGTCCATGCACGCGGCGGCGGTCATTGCCGCCGCCGCGTAATCCGCACGCGCCGCCGTTCGCTGATTCCCGAGAGTCCGTCCATGAATACCCTTATTCGCGCGATCTGCGTGGGCTTGCTAACCATGTGCTTCTTCATCGGTGCGGCGAACGCCAGCGTGCTGATTGCCGGGACGCGCGTGGTATTTCCGGCCCAGGATGGCGAGGTCACCGTACGGTTGACCAACGACAACGCCCATCCGGCATTGGTGGAAGCATGGATCGACAACGGCGACCCCAAATCCACACCGGACAAGGTCAGTGTGCCGTTTCTGATTACACCTCCGCTATTTCGCATGGAGGCGCACAAGGATCAGGACCTGCGCATCATCTCCACGCCTGCTTCGCTGCCCGCCGACCGTGAATCGCTGTTCTGGCTCAACGTATTGGAAATACCGCCCAAGCCCAGCGGCCAAGAGTCGGCCGGCAAGAACCTGCTGCAGTTCGCGATCCGCTCGCGACTGAAACTTTTTTATCGTCCTGCTCATCTGCCCGGCAGTGCGCAGACGGCCCCGGGACAAATGACCTGGAAGGCTGTCGCCGATGGCCATGGCTATGCACTGGAAGTACACAATCCCACGCCCTACCACGTCACCATCGTCAAATTGTCATTGGGTGCCGGCGGCAAGTCGTACGACGCCGACATCGGGATGGTCGATCCGCTGGGCTCGCTGTGCCTCAAGATCAAGGGACTGACGACGGCGCCTGCAGCGGGAACTTCCATCGCCTATGACATCGTCAACGATTATGGCGCGACCCAGTCCTTCAAGGGCAACGTCTCGCCGTGATGCATCGCCGGCATACATTTCATGTGTCCAAACATGGTGTGTGTCGCCAGATGTTGCTGTGCGTGGGCATTGCCGCGGCATTGGGCGGCTGGACAAGCGTTTCTGCCGCTCCCGCTGCGGCCGCTGCCAGCGGTGCGGACGCCAGTGCTAGCGGCGGCTACGCCGACTTCGACCGCAGCCTGCTGGCTGGTGCCGGGCAGAACACCACGGATCTGTCCCGCTTCGAACACGGCAACCCCGTGCTTCCGGGCAACTACAGCACGGACGTCTATCTCAATAATGTCTGGGTTGGCCGCAGCGACGTACGTTTCGCCGCTCCTTCTGCAAACGTCAGCGCCACACCGTGCATTGACCGGAAGCTGCTCGATCAATTGGGTCTGCACCCAGCGAAATTATCTGCGGAGACCCTGGCAAGCCTGAGCGATCCGAAGGCATGCGTGAGCATGGGCAGCCTGATCACTGGAGCGACTGCGACATTCGACATGTCGCAGCTGCGTCTCGACGTCACTGTGCCGCAGGCCTATATGGGTCAAGTGGCGCGTGGTTACGTCAACCCGGAATACTGGGACGCCGGCGTACCCGCTGCGCTGCTGAACTACAACTTCAACACTTACCGCAGCAGCAATCGGGGCGAAACACAAACCACTTCGTATTTGGGATTGAATAGCGGCATCAATCTTGGTCCCTGGCACTTCCGCGAAGATGGCACCCTCAACTGGCAATCGGCCACTGCCAGTGCACCGTCCCGCCGCCAGTGGCAAAACATCAATACCTACGTCCAGCGCGATCTGTCTTCGCTGCGCGCAAACCTGACAATCGGCGACAGCTTTACGGATGGCGCCGTCTTCGACAGCTATGGCATTCGCGGCGTGCAATTGGGAACCGACGATCGCATGCTGCCGCAGTCGTTGCAGGGCTACGCACCCGTGGTGCGCGGTGTCGCGCAGACCAATGCCAAGATCACCGTGCGTCAGAACGGTATGGTGATCTACGAAACGACCGTGTCGCCGGGTCCGTTCTTGCTCAGCGATCTCTACCCGACCGGCTATGGCGGCAATCTGCAAGTGACCGTAACGGAAGCCGACGGCCACGTGAGCACCTTTACCGTGCCATATGCCTCGGTTGCGCAACTGCTGCGCCCCGGCGTTACCCGTTTTGACGTCGCCATCGGCGAGCTGCGCGATGCAACGATCCACGACAAGCCGGCCGTGCTTCAGGCGGCCATGCAGCATGGCTTCAACAACCTGTTGACGGGATATGCCGGCATCGCGGGATCACAAGGCTATGGCGCGCTGCTGGCGGGCGCAGCGATCAATACGCGCTATGGCGCATTCGCCATGGACGTCACCCAGGCCAATGCCCATATCCCAGGTTACTCGACACAGTCGGGCCAGAGCGTGCGCCTGACTTATAGCAAGATCATTCCCTCAACGCAGACCACTCTATCGGTCGCCACCTATCGCTATTCCACTGGCGGCTTTCTCAGCCTGACTCAGGCGGAGGAAGCTCGCAGTTATGCGCGCCAAGGCATCAATGCTTTCAATGTCTCGACACAGCCGGTTGTGCAGACGATCGATGGCGTGCCCGTACAGAGCGTGTTGACGCCTGCCCAGCAGGCCGCCCTCACGGGAAGCGCATTCACCACCAATCCCATTATTTCCACCACCGGCGTGGAGCGGCAGCGCAGCAATTTTACACTCTCACTCAACCAGCCGCTGGGACACGTCGGCGGTTCGATCTACGCCAATGTTTCCGCGAGCAACTATTGGAATCGCCGCGGCAACGACACGCAATTTCAGGTCGGATACAACAACCACTTCCGCCAGCTCACCTATGGCGTCTCCGCGACACGTTCGGTAGACCCGCTAGGTCACTACGACAACGCATATTTCGTAAGCTTCACGCTGCCCCTTGGACACAACACGAACTCGCCAACCTTTACGCTGAACTTCAATCATGACCAGCAGACGGGTTCGCAGACTCAAGCGATGCTCAATGGCACCTTGGGCAGCGATAGCCAGTTCGATTACAACGCAACGTTGACACACAGCAGCAACGGCGGCAGCAATACCGGCTCGGTGAACGCGGGCTACCGCAGTCCGTATGCGGTGTTCAATGCAAGCTACGGCGACGGCAGCGGCTATTCGCAGGCATCAGTCAATACGAGCGGTTCGGTGATTGCACATCCAGGCGGCGTCACTTTCGGCCAACCGCTCGGCGATACGGTCGGCATCGTGTATTTGCCGAACGCCGCCGGTGCGCGTCTGGCCAATGCGCCAGGTGCACGCGTCGATCACTTCGGCTATGCGGTGGTGCCGTATCTGACGCCCTACCAGCTCAACACCATCCAGATTGATCCCAAGGGGTTGCCGCTGGACGTACAGCTCGATGCCACCAGCGCGCAAGTCGTACCCTATGCCGGCGCGGTGGTCATGTTGAAATTCAAGACTGAGAACGGTCGCACGCTCATCGTCCAAGCTCGCCTGAAAGACGGCCAGGCCCTGCCGTTCGGCGCGGAAGTGTTCAACGAGAAAGGCCTCTCGTTGGGTGTGGTTGGCCAGGCCGGGCAGCTTCTATTGCGCGGTGTCGATCAGGCTGGCCGGCTGACCGCGCGCTGGCAGGACGATAAGGGTACGCAACAATCGTGCTCGTTCGATTATCGGCTTGACCCGAAAGACAAACACGAGCAAACCTTGAAGCAATACGAGCAATTCAATGCCGTCTGCGCGATGCCTGTTGTCGCTGCCGCATACCATTGAAGGAGCGACGCATGAGACACCATCTATTGACCTCATTTACAACCAGGGGCATGTCAGCGCTACTGCTGGCCTTTGGACTGTTGTTGGTGGTGATGCGTCCAGCGGATGCGGCCCAGTCCCCTGCATGTGCCGCGTCAAACAAATCAATCACCCTCCCGACCGTTGCCATCAGCCCGGGGCAAAGCAATGGCCCCATTGGTTCGGCAGCGCAGGCAACCATTAGCATTAACTGCAACACCACGTACGACAACACGCCCAATTATTACGATAGTTTCAACGTACAAGCGGGCCAGCTGGCGCCCCTCGATTCAACCAACACCCCTGCCGGAGGGCAAGGCATTCTTTTCCAGACCAATGTTCCCGGAATCGATGTCCTGCTCACGGCGCAAACGGTTCAAGCAACTAGCGGAAACAATGGCCCCAACGGCACTTTCGGCTGGTCCATGGGAACCATTAACTGCAATTTCGATAGCGGTACGCTCAACGGACAAAACTGCAGCCCCAATCCCATCCCCGTGACGTTTACCGTACAGCTCTACAAGACCGGGCCTGTTTCGCCTGGCAGGATAACAAGCCTTACGCTGCTGCAGATTTTCGAAACCGACACGGTTGCTCCCCCTCCGTGGTGGTGGGGGGGGCAAACCACTTACTACAGTGGCGCGTCATCGTCATTTGGCTCGCTCAAGCTAAATGCAGTGAGCGTATCCATGAGCACCTGCAACATCGCAGCAGGTTCAAGCACTCTCAGCGTCGCATTGCCAACCGTAGATACAAACGCGTTATCGACCACCGGCTCAGTGGCAGGCCAGAAGTCTTTTTCCATTCAGTACACCTGTCCGTCAGGCTGGGCACTCTACATGACTATGAGCACAGCCAATCCTGCGGCGGCGACTGGCGTGATCATGCCATCAACAACTTGCACGGCCGGCACACCCGCAACGAATGTGGGCATTCAATTGCTGCAAAGCAATCAGCAACCCGTGCAATTCAATACCGCGCAGTCGGTTGGCAACTCGCCCAACGGCAAGCTCGATCTGACTTACTACGCGCAGTACTACGCAACCGGCTCGCCCATTGGCGCAGGGCAAGTCTGCGGTACCGCCACATTTACAATGTCGTATCAGTGATACGTTTGGCCCGGCAGAATGGATAAGCACGCAAACCAAAGCTCAAGTATTGCGCGCTACCTGCCGATAGATCTGGAGTGCTACTCGTAGGTCTGCGTCACCAGAACCGGGTCAGCCGAAGCAGGCTGGGCAGCGCGGACATAGTTGGCGAAGTAGTTGAGTACGTGGTCGGATTCCGAACTGGACAGATGCACGACGTCGACCTCGTAAGGCCGGGACACATTCGCATTCGGTGTTGCGACCGTGACTGAGGCGCCGGAGCAGCTTCGTTGAAGTGACGAATGCAACTGCGCAGCGCTGACCATCTGACTCAAGTCACCAATCGTCGTTACTGCACTGCAGGTTGGCTCCACGATGGAGCCAACGAATGTGATTGTCCCCCCTTCAATGGTTCCGCCTCCACCCGCCCTCACGGCAGATGAGCCGAATGCCATCGCGACCGAACAAGCCGCCAGAACAAGCCAACGCGCACCACGCATAATGCTGCCCTCCACCGGTACCAGCGCAAATCGCGCGTACCTGTAGGCACCATCGGCTGCGGTGTACCGGCGCTTGAGAGCGTCCGCCTAGTTTTGTTATCAAAATGCCAAGCCCATCACATAAAATCATGCAATAGGACCGTCAAGAAGCCTGCGCGGGTGCCTGCTGGCGGCAAACGTGTAGGATGCGTGAATTCCTTGTGAAACAAATGCCTGGGCGGCTGTTTTAGGGGCGTTGGCTTTCCGTCGCGGGAAACCTGGCTGCCGGACGCACTGCGATACCGTCCGGAGGGCGTGGACGGTTGGCAGGTTTGTCGGAGAGCTTCGGAAACGTCATGACGATGACGTTTGCGCAGTGCGCTGCATCCTCGCAGTAGCTTTATCGGCAAGAATCCGGCGCGCTTTAGGTTTTCGTGAAGATATTTTCGCTACGTAATCCTATGACCACTCCCGCGAAAGCGGGAATGATGGTCACGGGGTTTCTCGTCAACGCGACGAGATGTATTTCTCGCGGCGAATCTGCGGAATCGGCAGGCCCGATTCCTTCAGCGCATTGAATGCGGCGTCGACCATGTTGGGGTTGCCGCATAGGTAAGCGATGTCCCGGTCAGCGGCGGGTTGCAGTTCCGCCAGTACGGTTTGCACGTGGCCGGGCCGGTCGTTGACCCGTGGCACCGCGCGCGGCTGGCGGCTCAGGCAGCCGTAGAACGAGAAGCCCGGATGCGTCTGCGCGAATACTTCGAACTCCTCGCCGTACAGCAGTTCGGTTTCGTTGCGTGCGCCGTACAGCAGCACCACTTCGCGGTCGCCTTTTGCCAACAGCTTTTCGAACGCAGGCAGCATGGCGCGGTAGGGCGTGACGCCCGTGCCGGTGGCAAGCAGCAGGTAGCGCGGATGGGTATCGCTATCCTGCAGGCAGAAACGTCCATAGGGGCCGCTGGCTTCGATGGTGCCGCCGATTTCCAGTCCGCTCAGCAGCTTGGTGGCCGCGCCGCCGTCGACGTAGCTCACGGCGATCTCGATGCGCTGCACCGGCGAATGGCCGTCGCCCACGGTGGCCACCGAGTAGCTGCGCTTGGTGGCGGTGCCGTCATCGTAGTGGAAGTGGATCTGCAGGAACTGGCCGGGAATGAAGGCGAGCGGCTGTCCGTCGGCTCGTTCGAAACCCAGGTGGCGCACGCTGGGCGCAAGCATGCGGCTATCGACGAGGCGGAGGGTGAAGTGTTCGGCCATTGGTATCCAGCTGGAAACAGTCAGTAAGCCCGGCCGAACCGGTCGTCGGGACAAGGCCCGCTATAATAAAAGGCTTAGACCCCTCGGTGCAGCCCATGTCCCCCACTCCCGCACTTGTTGTCGAAAACCTGCGCAAGACCTACGGCAACGGCGTCCAGGCCCTCAAAGGCATCAACCTCACGGTGCAGCCCGGCGATTTCTTCGCCTTGCTGGGCCCCAACGGCGCCGGCAAATCCACCCTGATCGGCATTCTTTCCTCGCTGGTGAACTCCACCGAAGGCGACGCGCGCATCTTCGGCGTATCGGTGAACAAGCAACGCAATGAAGCGATGAAGCTGATCGGCCTGGTGCCGCAGGAAATCAACTTCAACCAGTTCGAAAAGCCGTTCGACATCTGCGTGAACGAAGCGGGCTTCTACGGCATCCCGCGCAAGATCGCCGCCGAGCGCGCCGAAAAATACCTGAAGGAGCTGCGCCTGTGGGACAAGGCGCAGGATCAGGCGCGCATGCTGTCCGGCGGCATGAAGCGCCGCCTGATGATCGCGCGCGCCATGATGAACGAACCGCGCCTGCTGATCCTGGACGAGCCCACGGCGGGCGTGGATATCGAAATCCGCCGCTCCATGTGGCAATTCGTCAGCGGCATCAATGCGGCCGGCACCACGGTGATCCTTACCACGCATTACCTGGAAGAAGCCGAGCAGCTCTGCCGCAACATCGCCATCATCGACCACGGCACCATCGTGGAGAACACCTCGATGAAGCTGTTGCTGTCGAAGCTGGACGTGGAAACGTTCGTGTTCGACGTGAACAACCTGCCCGAGCAGCTGCCCGGTTTGCCGGGCATCACGTTCCGCCGCGTCGACGAGCACACGCTGGAAGCCGAAATGCCGCGCACGCAGGCGATGAATGCATTGTTCGATGCACTCACCTCGCACGGCATCACCGTGATCTCGATGCGCAACAAGACCAATCGCCTGGAAGAGCTGTTCGTGCGCCTGGTCGAAAACGGCCGCCAAGAACCGGGCCGCCAGGATTCCAAGGAGAAAGCAGCATGAGCAATATGTCCGGCAATATGGTCGCGCTGCAGACCATCGTGCGGCGCGAGATCGTGCGCATCATGCGTATCTGGACGCAAACGCTGATCCCGCCCGCGATCACGATGACGCTGTATTTCGTGATCTTCGGCAAGCTGATCGGCAGCCGCATCGGCAACATCCAGGGCGAATTCACCTATATGCAATACATCGTGCCGGGGCTGGTGATGATGAGCATCATCACCAACAGCTACGGCAACATCTCCAGCTCGTTCT
>NZ_DAIOEU010000039.1:0-44255 GCF_036746095.1 Dyella sp. | reverse complement strand
ACGTCGAAGCCGCGGGTGGCCTCGTGGATGCAGTGCTTGATCTCGTCGGTGATGTGCGGGATCACCTGGACGGTGGCGCCCAGGTAGTCGCCGCGGCGCTCCTTGCGGATCACCGATTCGTAGATCTTGCCGGTGGTGATGGAATTCTTGCCGGTGAGACGGGTGTGGACGAAGCGCTCGTAGTGGCCAAGGTCCAGGTCGGTCTCCGCGCCGTCGTCGGTCACGTAGACCTCGCCGTGCTGGAAGGGACTCATGGTGCCCGGATCCACATTGATGTAGGGATCGAGCTTCATCATGGTGACCGAGAGGCCGCGGGCCTCGAGAATGGACGCGAGCGACGCCGCCGCGATGCCCTTGCCTAGCGAGGACACCACACCGCCAGTGACGAAAATCAGGGGGGTCATGGAAAGCAGCCGTGCTGGAAATCGGCATTTTAGCGGCAGATCGCTTCTACCGCGAGATGGCTGCGCATGGAAAGAGAGAAATATTATGCTGCGGCGCGATTGGGCGAGACGCCAATCGTGGATTTGGGTGGGCGAATGAACCCCAATATCGCCAGCCTGGATCGACTCGGCACGGTTGGGGTCGCATTCGCTCACCCCAACCGGTGGGTGCTCGCAATTACGTCTAGCCGATGCTCGAGGAAGTGGACTGCATCACCGGATGCATCATGTACAGGTTCATGTTGTGCATCACCCACAACGAACCCACCACCACGATGGCGATGATGAGCAGGGTAAACACGCCGATCGACAGGTTGTCGCGCTGCCCCGGTGCAGCACTCATGTGCAGGAAGAACGCCAACTGCACCAGCAGCTGTGCAACGCAGAACACCACGATGCCAGGCGCCACCAAATGCTGCGGCACCGCCCCGCTCATCACGCAGCCAAACGACAGCACCGTGAGGATCAACGACAGCGCGAAACCGACGGTGTAGCTCTTCAAGCTGCCATGTGCGTTATGCGCGTGGGCGTCAGAATGACCATGCTGGCTCGACATTTCAGAGCACTCCGAACAGATAGACGAAACTGAACACGCAGATCCACACCAGATCCAGGAAGTGCCAGAACAGGCTCAGGCACGACAGGCGGCGCTGCACGGCATCGTTCAGGCCGAACTTGCCGACCATCACCATCATCACCGCCAGCCAGATCAGGCCGGAGGTAACGTGCAGGCCGTGCGTGCCGACCAGGCCGAAATAGGCTGAAAGGAACGCGCTGCGATCCGGGCCGGCGTGCTCGAACGCAATCAAGTGGTGGAATTCGTAGACTTCCATGCCCACGAAGCCGGCACCGAACAGGAAGGTGACCAACAACCAGGCAATCACCTTGTTGCGCTTGCCCGCGTGCATATTCAGCATCGCCAGGCCAAAGGTGAAGCTGCTGATCAAGAGCAGCATGGTTTCACCGAACACGAACTTCAGATCGAACAACTCCTTGCCGGTGGGGCCGCCGGCGGTGGCGTGTCCCAGCACGGCAAAGGTGGCAAACAGGCCCGAGAAGATCAGGCAGTCGCTCATCAGGTAGATCCAGAACCCCAGCAGGGTCTTGGAACCGTCGTCGTGATGCTCGTGGGCACCGCCATGTGCGATGGCGCCGTTAGCAGTAATTGCGGTACTCATGGATTAAGCCACCTTCTCGCCGGCCGAGGCCGGACCCACGTTTTCGATCAGCTTGTGCAGCGGCACCAGGCGTGCACGCTCGATCTGCTCGACCTCGGCACCCGGCACGTAGTAGTCCACGTCGGTATCGAAAGCGCGCACCAGGAACGAGCCGATCATGCAGAGCAGGCCGCCGATGGCCAGCCACCAGATGTGCCACACCATGGCAAAGCCGAACACCGTGCCGAACGCGGCCATGATCAAACCGGCGCCGGTGTTGCGTGGCATGTGAATGTCGTCGTAGTGCGCGTACTGCGGGTAGGCGCGTTTGTGTTCCTTGTCGGCCCAGAACTGATCCAGTTCATCGACCTTCGGCAGCACCGCAAAGTTATAGAACGGCGCCGGCGAACTGGTCGCCCACTCCAGCGTACGACCGCCCCACGGATCGCCGGTCAGGTCGGGATTCGCAGCGCGGTTGCGGATGCTCACCACGAACTGCAGCAGCATGAAGCCGATGCCCGCAGCGATGAAGACGGCACCTACAGCAGCCACGATCAGGTAAGGCTGCCATGCCGGGTTCGCATAGTGGTTCATGCGGCGCGTCATGCCCATCAGGCCCAGCACGTACAGCGGCATGAAAGCCAGATAGAAGCCGACCACCCAGCACCAGAACGACGCCTTGCCCCAACGCTCTTCCAGCTTGAAGCCGAAGGCCTTCGGGAACCAGTAGTTCATCGCCGCGAACAGGCCGAACAGCACGCCGCCGATGATTACGTTATGGAAGTGCGCGATCAGGAACAGGCTGTTGTGCAGCACGAAGTCCGCACCCGGCACCGCCAGCAGCACGCCGGTCATGCCACCGATGGTGAAGGTGACCATGAACGCTACCGTCCACAGCATCGGCAAGGTGAAGCGGATGCGGCCGCGGTACATGGTGAACAGCCAGTTGAACAGCTTCACGCCGGTCGGAATCGAAATGATCATGGTCGAGATGCCGAAGAAGGCATTCACGTCCGCGCCCGAGCCCATGGTGAAGAAGTGGTGCAGCCACACCACGAAGGAGGCGATGCCAATACCCGCGGTGGCGTACACCATCGACTTGTAGCCGAACAGCGGCTTGCCACTGAACGTCGCCACCACTTCGGAAAACACGCCGAAGCACGGCAGGATCAGGATATATACCTCAGGGTGACCCCAGATCCAGATCAGATTGATGTACAGCATGGCGTTGCCGCCAAGCTCGTTGGTGAAGAAGTGCATGTCCAGGTAGCGGTCGGCCGCCAGCAGCGCCAGCGCCACCGTCAGGATCGGGAATGCCGCCACGATCAGGATGTTGGTGACCAGCGCCGTCCAGGTGAACACCGGCATCTGCATCATCTTCATGCCTGGCGTACGCATGCGCAGGATCGTGACGATGAAGTTGATGCCGCTAAGCGTGGTACCCAAACCTGATAGCTGCAGCGACCAGATGTAGTAGTCCACGCCCACGGTTGGACTGAACTTCAACTCCGACAGCGGCGGATACGCCAGCCAGCCGGTAGCGGCGAAATCGCCCACGAACATCGAGATCATCACCAGCACCACGCCTGACGCGGTGAGCCAGTAGCTGAGCGAATTCAGGAACGGATACGCCACGTCGCGCGCGCCGATCTGCAGCGGCACTACCAGGTTCATCAGGCCCACCACGAACGGCATGGCCACGAAGAAAATCATGATCACGCCGTGTGCGGTGAAGATCTGGTCGTAGTGATGCGGCGGCAGGTAGCCCGCGGCGTCCGCCGATGCGATCGCCTGCTGCGCGCGCATCATGATGGCGTCGGTAAACCCGCGCAGCAGCATCACCAGCGCGAGGATCACGTACATGATGCCGATGCGCTTGTGGTCCACCGTGGTGAACCATTCGCTCCACAGATAACCCCACTTGCGCTGGAGCGTGACCCAGCCGAGCAGCGCCGCGCCGCCCAGGGACACCATCAGCAGGGTGCCCATGATGATCGGCTCATGGAAAGGAATGGCCGATAAAGAAAGTTTTCCGAACATGGCCTACTCCGCAGCCTTGGCGTGATCGTTTGGCGAGGGGATGGCGCTGGCCTGTGCCGGCGCATCGCCGATCTTGTCCATCTTCATGTCGCCCATGTACTGGCCGATGATGGCGTTGAACAGGCCCGGCTTGACGTTGGTGTAGTACGTCACCGGCACCTTCTCGCTCGGTTGTGCCAGCGCGTGATAGGTCTGGTCATCCAGGCTGAGCTGGCTGGCCTTGGCTTTGTTGATCCAGTCCTTGAAACCTTGTTGCGAGGTCGCAATCGCCGTGAAGTGCATGTCCGAGAAACCCGCGCCGCTGTAGTTGCTGGACAGGCCGGCATAGGTGCCCGGATGGTTCGCAATCAGGTGCAGCTGCGTTTCCATGCCCGCCATCGCGTAGATCTGGCTGCCCAACTGCGGAATGAAGAACGCGTTCATCACCGAGTCGGACGTGATCTCGAAATGCACCGGCACATCGGTCGGCAGCGCCAATTCATTGACGCTGGCCACGCCGTATTCGGGATAGATGAACACCCACTTCCAATCCATTGACACGGCCTGGATGGTGAGCGGCTTGGCCTCATGCGCCAGCGGCTTGTACGGATCGAGCGCATGCGTGGTGCGCCAGGTGATGGTGCCGAGTATCGCGATGATGATGCAGGGAATGATCCACACCACCGCCTCGATCGCGGTCGAATGCGACCACTTCGGCGCGTACTTGGCTTTGGTATTGGAAGCACGGTAGCGCCAGGCAAAGATCAGGGTCATCGCGATGACCGGGACCACGACCAACAGCATCAAACCTGTGGCGATCAGGATCAACGACTTTTCCTGGGCGCCGATATCGCCCATGGGCGACATGAGTTCCAGATTGCAACCGCTGAGCAATAGCGCAGCGATACCTACGCACGACCAGCGCGCGGCGGAGACGAGGGAACGCTTGTTCACGAACGACTCTTGAGAAGGACTGATTGGGATGTGTCGTTGGGGAAACGACCCGTATATGTTATCGCGCTGCAGCAAGGTGTGACTAGCCTGTGAACGGTTGCCGCCGCCAGACGGAATGTCGCAGGCGATGCGCGTGACGCATCGGTGATCGACTCCCCCCCCTGCGTACAATAGGGGAGAGGGCTGGGTCTGAGGTATCCCCGCGTTTTTGCTCGTCATTCCGGCGAAGGCCGGAATCCAGTCTAAGTACGCGGTGCGCAGCACACATTGCTTTTTCTATGCTGCGTGCCTCGCACATCGTATTGCACTGGACCCGGCCTTCGCCGGAATGACGATTCGCTTCGAAATGGGCTCGATGTAACCCTTACATTTTCTGGACAATTGGCAAAAAACGCGGGGATACCTCAGGGGCTGGATGGGGCGAAGCGAATCTTGCGGTGATGTTCGATCATGCGCGGGACATCAGTCCGGCGTAGCCGGACGCGAGCTTCGCTCGCAGCACCCCACCCCAACCCACCCTGTAAACAGGGGAGGGAGTGCAACGTGGCAAGCATGGGTTACGCTGCACTAACCCAACCTACGATCCAGCGCCGATGAGCACTCCGATCCCCGCACGCATTGCTGCCTTGCGCGAAGCGATGGCCAAGCACGCCATCGCCGCCTGCCTCGTTCCTACCGCCGATCCGCATTTGTCCGAATACCTGCCCGCGCATTGGCAGGCACGCGAATGGCTATCGGGTTTCAACGGTTCGGCCGGCACGTTGCTGGTTACCGCGATGGACGCCGGCGTGTGGACTGATTCGCGCTATTTCTCACAAGCCGAACAACAGCTTGCCGGCAGTGGTATTGCGCTGATGAAGCAGCGCGTGTCGCACGCGCCGGAACATTTGACCTGGTTGCAGCAACACCTGCATCAAGGTGACGTGGTGGCAGTGGCTGGCGACAGCGTCTCGGTGGCCACGCAGCGGCAGATCGAGCGACTATTAAATAGCGTGGGAGCCACATTGCGCGTCGATCTCGATTTGCCCGGCATGGTATGGCTCGATCGCCCCGCCCTGCCCCATGCACCGGTGTTCGAGCATCCGCTCACCTACGCCGGCACCACGCGCGCCGAAAAATTCGAAAAGTTGCGCAACGCCATGCGCAAGCAGCATGCGACACATCACCTAGTCTCCAGCCTGGATGACGTCGCCTGGCTCACCAACCTGCGCGGCAGTGACGTCGAATGCAATCCGGTGTTCCTCGCGCACTTGTTGGTGGAGGCGTCTGGACGGGCCACGCTGTTCGTCGATCGGGACAAGCTCAAGGATGACGTCGTCGCCGCCTTGCTGGCCGACGGCATCCGCATCGCCAATTACGCCACCCTGGATGATGCGCTCGGCGAATTGAAGGCCAGCGACACCTTGTTGTTCGAGCCGGGGCGCGTGGTGAGCAAGGTGCTGCAAGCCGTCGCGCCGGAGGTGAAGCGCGTCGAGGCGCCCAACCCTTCCACGGCTTTCAAGGCGATCAAGAGCAAGAGCGAGCTGGCGCATATCCGCGAAGTGATGCGCCGCGATGGCGCCGCCCTGGCGCGTGCCTTCCGTCGCCTGGAAGAACGCCTCGCCGCCGGCATGGCGCAAACCGAGCTGGACGTGGATGCCTTGCTGCGCAACGAACGCTCCGCGCAACCCGACTTCGTTGGCGAAAGTTTCGCCACCATCGCCGGCTACATGGAAAACGGCGCGCTGCCGCACTATCGCGCCACGCCCGAAGCGCACAACACCTTGCAGCGCCACGGCCTGCTGCTGGTCGACTCCGGCGGCCAATATCTTGGCGGCACCACCGACATCACCCGCGTGCTGGCCCTGGGGCCGACGACGCCGGAGCAACGACGCGATGCCACGCTGGTGATGAAAGGCATGATCGCGCTCTCCCGCGCGCGCTTTCCCAAAGGCGCCAGCGGTCCGCAACTCGATGCGCTGGCCCGCGCACCGCTGTGGGCCAGCGGCATGGACTACGGTCATGGCACCGGCCATGGCGTGGGCTACTTCTTGAACGTGCATGAAGGGCCGCACGGCATTCGTCCGCCGGCATCCGGCGCCACGCTGGTGTCGCTTGAACCAGGCATGATCACCTCGATCGAACCTGGCTTATATAAACCTGCGCGTCACGGCATCCGTCACGAGAATCTCGCCGTGGTGGTGGAAGCCGACCAGACCGAGTTCGGTGATTTCTACGCGTTCGAAACGCTCACGCTGTGCCCGTTCGACCGGCGCGCATTGGAACCCGGCCTGCTCAACCCCGAGGAGCGCGCCTGGCTCGACGACTACCACGCCACGGTGCGCGCGGCATTGGCGCCGTTGCTGGAAGATGCGGATCTGGCGTGGCTGGAAAAACACTGCGCGCCGCTCTAGATGTCGCTAGATGATCATGTCGGCCGGGGAAAATTTCCGCGTCGACAAGCGCACGAAAGCAGGGATTTCATTCCAGCCTACGTTATCAATCGAGCGTACCTGCGCCAAAGCGGTCATCGTCGCGCCGCGCCGTTGCAATCTCCAACACAATGGACAGGGCGCGCAGCACATCTTCGCCACCCATGCTTGGCGCATTCGGAAAGCGCACCGCCTGCGAAGGCGAGTACGGAATGTGGATAAACCCCGCGCGCACACCGGGACGTTTCGCCGCCAAGTGCAGCATTAAATAAGCCACGTGATTGCAAACGAAGGTCCCTGCCGTATTGGATATCTCGGCCGGCAGCCGCTCGGCAAGCAGGGCCTTGAGCATCGCCTTGATCGGCAGGGTACTGAAATAGGCAGCTGGCCCCTCCACCACGACGGCTTCATCAATAGGCTGCGCACCGCTGTTGTCGGCCATGCGCGCGTCCTGCACGTTGATCGCCACGCGCTCGATGGAAAGCCGGCTTCGCCCACCCGCCTGCCCTACGCCAAGCACGATCGCCGGCGCAAGCTCATCCATCATCATCGCCAGCTCGCGTTGCGATTGCGCAAACGCGGTGGGCAGCACGCGCGATATCACGCGATGACCGCCGATGTGCTTGCCATCAAGCACCCGCACCGCCTCCCAGGAAGGGTTGATGTCTTCTCCGCCGAACGGCGTGAACCCCGTCAGCAAGATGCGTGGCTGTTCGCTCATGGCGTTACGGATACCTGTCAACGGAAGACCAGCAGCCACATGGTAATGAAGGTGACCACAAAGATGCTTGCCGCACTCCATGCCTGCGCGCGGATGACGCCATATGGACTGCGCAGTTCCAGCAACGCGGCAGGGACCAGGTTGTAGTCGGCGGCCATCGGCGTCAGCAGCGTACCGCAGTAACCGCACAGCATGCCCATGGAGCCCAGCACGGCCGGATTGGCGCCATAACGCTGCACCAGCAGCGGCAGACCGATGCCCGCCATCATCACCGGGAAAGCCGCAAAGGCGTTACCCATGATCACGGTGAACAACACCATGCCGAACGCAAACACCAGCAAGCACAGGAAGGCATTGCCTTCGGGTAGCAGCATGCTCGCCAGCGCCGCGATATCACCGCCAACGCCACTCTGCGTGAATACCTCGCCAAGCGCAGCCAGCAACAAAGGCAGCAAGGCCGCCCAGCCGATGGCGTCGAGCAGCCGCCGCCCTTCCGCCAATCCCTGATGTGGCGACACTCGCGCAATACGGGCGGCGGCAAGTAAAGCCACCACGCACGCCAATGCGAGACCAGTCAGCGTCATTTGCGGCTTGGCGAACAAAGCCACGCCGCCGACAGCTAGGTGCGCGCCAAACAACGCGACCAGCAGCGTGACCAGCGGAATCAACAACGCCGGCACAAATAACTTATGGCCAAGGCGGATCGCCGAGGCGATCCGCACAGGACTGCTCACTGGCTCCGAATGCGATCGCCTGCGCAGGCATGGCGCCAGCAGCGCCAGCGCAATCACCATGCATCCGGCCAGCTGCGCGGGCCACGCGTTGCCAGCTTGCTGTTGCGCGAGCACGACATCGCCGCCCGCGAACAACACGCCCAACAGCAACCAGAAAGTGGCACGCGCAAACTGCCGTTCGCGCAGATTGCGCCAGGCGGTGAACAACAGAAAGACCGCGATCAGCCAGTACACATACTCGATGCGCAACATGCTCAGGCTTCCGTTGCCTGCGCGCGGCGTGCGAGACGGCGCTGAAACAACCAGACGCGTACGGACTGAATCACGAATGCAGCAATCGCCGTGGGCAATGCCCACAGCGCGATGGACAGCGGCGCAAGCTCGATGCCGTGCTGCGCGTAGAACCCTTGAATCAACAGCACGGCGCCCAAGGCAATGAACACGTCTTCGCCAAAGAAGCGGCCAATGTTGTCAGTGGCGGCGGCGACAGCGCGCACATCGTCCCGATCGGCGTCGCTCAAGCCAGCAAGCATTTTTTCGGCAGCGGCCTCGCTCATTGGCGCCAGCAACGGACGCACCGTCTGCGCTGGCCCTGCGACGCCAGTGAGCCCCAGCATCGCCAATCCTTCGCGCACCACCAGATAACCGATCAGCAGGCGCGCAAGGGTAAGGCCTCGCAATTGCTCCATCCATCGTTGGGCGTGTTCGCGCAATCCGGCATGTTCGAGCAGGCCGATCGCAGGCAAGGTGAGCACGAACAACAACAGCATGCGCGAGGACTCAAAGCTCTTGCCCAACAGCCCCAGCAGATCCGGCAGATGCAGTCCGGCCAGCAAGCCGCTCACGAGCGCCGCCCCAACCACCACCGGAACGGCATTGAAGCGCACGGCAAAGCCGATGACGATCACGGCAACACCCAGCAGTGGCCAGTAGTTCATCCCGGTTCCTTGTTCAATGTGGGCGTGTGATACCCATATCGGCCGCTTCCAGCGCGGCGCGCAGCTGGCGTGCAAAATCCACCGCATGCGCACCATCGCCGTGCACGCACAAGGTATCGGCCTGCAACGCAACAATGCTGCCGTCGACTGCACGCACATGCCCTTCGCGCGCCACCGCCATCGCCTGTGCGATGGCTTCGTCGCTTTCCTTGATCACGGCATCCGCCTCGCGTCGCGATTGCAGCGTGCCGTCGGCACAATAACGCCGATCGGCAAACGCTTCAGCGGCCACCGGTATGCCGATGGCTTTGCCCGCATCGACGAGCGCCGAGTTCGCCAGGCCAAACAAGCGCAGTGCGGGATCGAAGTCATGCACCGCGCGTGCGATCGCCGCCGCCAGCTTTGCGTCGCGTGCCGCCATGTTGTATAGCGCGCCATGCGGTTTTACATGGCTCAACCGCGTACCTGCCGCCTGCGCGAATCCGTGCAATGCGCCGATCTGATATAGCGTGAGCGCATAGGTCTCGTTCGGCGTGATGGCCATCTCGCGACGGCCAAAACCCTGCAAGTCGGGCAGCGATACGTGGGCGCCGATGGCGACATCGTGCTCCACCGCCATCGCCACGGTGCCGCGCATGATGTCCGGATCGCCGCCGTGAAATCCGCACGCGATATTGGCCGAACTGACGATGGCAAGCAGTGCCGCATCGTTGCCCATGCGCCAGGCGCCGAAGGATTCGCCCAAGTCGCTGTTGAGATCGATGGTCTTGGCGAAGCTAGTTCTTTTCATAGAGATTCCTATGTGGATTCCAGCCCTTGTCCGATGCGTTGGAGCAGTTGCCGCAAGGATGCCTCGCGCTTGCGCAGTCGCTGCCATGACTCCTCCATGGACGTCTCGCGGAAATATACGGCATCGCCCGGCCGGCGCTGCGCAAGGCGCGCAAGATCGACGGCGGCAAGCTGCCCGATGCGCGGGTAGCCGCCGGTGACCGGCGCCTCGGCCAGCAACAGGATCGGCTGTCCTGAAGGCGGCAATTGCAAGGTGCCGGGCAGCGTGGCCTCGGAGATCAACTCAAGCGTCTCGCGCAGACGCAGCGGCGTGCCATCCAGGCGATTGCCCGTGCGGTTGCTGTCCTTGCTGACCACGAAGCGCTGCGTGAACAGCACGCGTTGCGACGCATCGTCGAGGGCAGCGTAGTGATGACCACGCATCAGCGCCAACGGCCCCTGCGGATAATCCAACCAAGGCTGCGGATCGGGTCCCCAGCGCAGCGCCTGCATCTGTGTGCCGGAACGGAACCACGGCGCCGCGGTGTGCCCGCCTACCGTCAACACATCGCCTGCCTTGATGGCGCCGCCAATGCTTGCGTGCAGATCCGTGCTGCGGCTGCCGAGCACAGGCGTGCTGTCAAAACCACCGCGCACGGCGAGATAGCTACGGCAACCGTGACGCATGCCACCAAAACGAAGCACGGTACCGGCCGGCAGCAAGCAGCTTGTCCACAGCGGTACTGGCTGGCCGTTTGCGCGTGCATCGATGATCGCGCCCGTCACCGCAACCACCGCATGCTGATGAAAACGCAACGTTGGGCCGCCAAGCGTCATCTCCAACGCAGCCTCACCATCCGCATTGCCCACCAGCGCATTGGCGAGCCGCCATGCTGGCTCATCCATCGCACCCGCGCGCCCCACGCCGAGCGCGGCATAACCGCGGCGCCCCGCGTCTTGCAGGCTGGTGAGCAGGCCGGGCTTGATGACCTCAATCGCCATTGCCGAAAGCCCATGCAACCCGCATGGCCGTCATTCCCGCGAAAGCGGGCATCCACTTGCTCTGATGCAAAAGCGAAGATGGATGCCCGCTTTCGCGGGAATGACGGCCATATAACGCCGCATGCATGGAAGAGCATGTTGGGCTTCGCATTCGCTCACCCCAACCTACGACGATATTCGCGTTCGTCGATCGCTTGAAAGCGCACGTAATCCCCCGGTTGAACCAGCGATGGCTGCTCCGCCGCCACATCGAACAGCCGCAACGGCGTGCGGCCAATCAATTGCCAGCCACCGGGAAGCGCTTGCGGGTAGATGCCGGTTTGTTGCCCACCGATCGCCACGCTGCCGGCGGGCACCCGTATGCGCGGATGGCTTCTCCGCGGCATGGCCAACGCAGGATCAAGACCAAGCAGGTAAGGAAAGCCTGGCGCAAAGCCGAGCATCGCAACGCGATACGTCACGCCCGTATGACGGGCAATCACCTCGTCCGCCGACAACTGCGCATGTGCCGCCACAGCATGAAGGTCCTCGCCTGCCGCTCCGCCATAGCAGACGGGAATGGTCACCTCGCGCGATGCGGTTTCCGGTTCGCCTGATGATTGCAGGACAGCGCCGATGGCATCGCGCAAGCACCGAGCGGAAAAGTGCCCCTCATCATCCAGCCAGCGCGCGGGGTCGAAACGCAACAGCAGGCTCGCATAGGCTGGCACGCATTCCACATCGCCAAGCTCCGCTTGCAGCCTCGCCGCAGCAGCAAGCACCCGCGCGTTCACGCCGGCGTCGATGGTGTCGCCAAAACGCAACAGCCATGCGTCTTCCGCCAACGGCTCCGCTTGCATGTTTGACCAGACCCTTTCCGTGTCATCCAGTCGATGACTTTAATCCAGTTGCCGCCACAAATCCGTCATTCCAGCAAAAGCTGGAACCCAGTGCCTCCAACCCCAAAAGTCGCTGGATTCAGCTTTCGCTGGAATGACGAGCAAGCGCTTCCGGCGATACTTAAGGCAACACTGATCAAGTATCGCCGTCGTCATGATGGCTGGAAGGCTCGCAGGGTGTGCCGCGTGGCGCGGGGAAGGCTGGCCGTCTTGCCAAGCCGCGCGGCACACCCTGCGGGCCTTCCAGACATCACCCAATCATTTAAATTCAGCATGTGGGGCCAGCTCTGTCTGTCCGCATGCCGCAGGGCTGGTGACGACGTCGATACTTACTCAGTGTTGCCTTAAGCTCGAAGCACCGGGTTGCGCCCTCCGTGGGCGGCAGCCCCAATGCTATGATCCGGCGCAGCCTGGCCAACCAGGCCATTCAACCACACCATCCGCTTGACCTCCCCGGCCTGACCACCCATTCTCCGCGCTCACTTCCGTATCCAGCACCCGCATGAGCAGTCGCTACAACGCCGCCGACATCGAAGTTCTTTCCGGCCTAGACCCCGTCAAACGCCGGCCGGGCATGTACACCGATACCACGCGCCCGAACCATTTGGCGCAGGAAGTGATCGACAACTCGGTCGACGAGGCGCTGGCCGGCCACGCCAAATCGATCGAAGTGATCGTGCATACCGACGGCTCGGTGGAAGTGAGCGACGATGGCCGCGGCATGCCGGTGGATATCCACCCGGAAGAAGGCATCCCCGGCGTCGAGCTGATCCTGACGCGCCTGCACGCGGGCGGCAAATTTTCCGGCAAGAACTACAACTTTTCCGGCGGCTTGCACGGCGTGGGCGTGTCGGTGGTGAACGCGCTGTCGAACAAGGTGGAAGTGACCATCCGCCGCGATGGCAACGAATACCGCATGACGTTCGCCAACGGCGACCGCGCCACGCCGCTGGAAACCATCGGCACGGTGCCGAAGAAAAAGACCGGCACCACCGTGCGCTTCTGGGCCGATCCGAAATACTTCGATTCGCCCAAGATCTCGCTCTCCAAGCTCAAGCACCTGTTGCGCGCCAAGGCGGTGCTGTGCGCCGGCCTCAACGTTAAGCTCACCGACGAAGCCAGCGGCGAAGTCAGCGAGTGGTATTACGAGGACGGCCTGCGCGACTACCTGCGCGGCGAACTCGACGGCGCCGAGTGCCTGCCGGCCGAATTGTTCGTGCATCACGTGGCGCGCGACACGGAAGGCCTCGATGTCGCCCTCACCTGGCTGCCGGAAGGCGAACTGGTGCAGGAAAGCTACGTCAACCTGATTCCCACCGTGCAAGGCGGCACGCACGTCAATGGCCTGCGCAGCGGCTTGACCAATGCGGTGCGCGAATTCTGCGACATCCGCAACCTGCTGCCGCGCGGTGTGAAGCTGGCGCCGGAAGATGTGTGGGAGCGACTGGCTTTCGTGCTGTCGGCAAAGCTGCAGGA
The DNA here is from genome assembly GCF_036746095.1 of Dyella sp. Taxonomy (NCBI): domain Bacteria; kingdom Pseudomonadati; phylum Pseudomonadota; class Gammaproteobacteria; order Lysobacterales; family Rhodanobacteraceae; genus Dyella; species Dyella sp. The sequence goes on along the minus strand of NZ_DAIOEU010000039.1, from coordinate 30,754 downwards.
TCCGCAATTCGCCGGCCAGACCAAGGAACGGCTTTCCTCGCGCAATGCCGCCGCACTGGTGGAAAGCGTGGCACACGATGCTTTCAGCCTCTGGTTGAACCAGCACGTCGATCTGGGCGAACGCATTGCGCAACTGGCGATCGAACGCGCCAGCGCACGCCTGAAAGCCGCCAAGCAGGTGGTACGCAAGAAAATCACCCAGGGCCCCGCCCTGCCCGGCAAGCTGGCCGACTGCACCGCCACCGACCTCACCCGGACCGAACTGTTCCTGGTGGAAGGCGATTCGGCCGGCGGCAGCGCCAAGCAGGCACGCGACAAGGAGTTCCAGGCGATCCTGCCGCTGCGCGGCAAGATCCTCAACACCTGGGAAGTGGAATCCACCTCGGTACTGGCTTCCGAAGAAGTGCACAACCTGGCCGTGGCCATCGGCTGCGACCCCGGCAAGGATGATCTCTCCGGCCTGCGCTACGGCAAGGTGGTGATCCTGGCCGATGCCGACTCCGACGGCCTGCACATCGCCACCCTGCTCAGCGCGCTCTTCCTGCGCCACTTCCCTGCCCTGGTGCGCGAAGGCCACGTGTTCGTGGCGATGCCGCCGCTGTTCCGTGTCGACGTGGGCAAGCAGGTGTTCTATTGCCTCGACGAGAACGAAAAGCAGGCCATGCTGCAGAAAATCGAGCGCGAGAAGATGAAGGGCCAGGTCACGGTGACCCGCTTCAAAGGCCTGGGTGAAATGAATCCTGCGCAGCTGCGCGAATCCACCATCCATCCCGATACGCGTCGCCTGGTCCAGCTGACCGTGGAAGACAATGACGGCACCGCCAAGCTGATGGATATGTTGCTGGCGAAAAAACGCGCTTCCGATCGCAAGAGCTGGCTGGAAGAAAAAGGCGACTTGGCCACGCTGGAGGTGTGAACCTCCTGCCTCACGTCGCTATGAATGCCAACACTGGGGTTCGCGTTCGCCCACCCCAATCTACGGGCGGCATTCGCTTGCACCATCGCACGGCGAACACCGAATAGGGCCGCGACGAAACATCCAACACAATGCGCCGCCACAAGCGGCGCATCTTTTTGCGCACATGGATAGGCGCATAAGCATGAAAAAGAAGAAGTACGTGAGAGGGTGGCTGACGTTGCTTGCCGCGGCTTGTGCAGGCTGCAAGCCCATCCCGCCCGTCAACGGCCACATCGTGCCCGAAGCGAAACTCACCAAGGGCCAGCTTATCCAGTCCGATCCCAATCGCATGGCCAGCCTGGAGATGCGCAACAACCTCGACGCGCTGTATTTACTGATGGACAAGCTCTACAAACGCAACCCCGCGGAATGGAAAAAGGGCGGAGCCGCCAGCCGCGACGAGGCCGAGACTCAGGTAAGCCGTGCCATCGACCAGCGCACACCGCTGCCCGGGCTGGATGCGCGCGACACGAAGGCGATGGCATTGGCGCTCGACCCGCACTTCAAGGGAGATCGCGTCGCCACCTTCATCTATGGCATCGGCGACATGCTGGTCACCGCGCACGGCGGCAAGCACGTCTTCTACCTTGTCGACGGACTCGACGCACAACGCGTCTACAACGCCGCTCGCAACGTGGAGATCGCCATGTGGCTACTGTCACAGCGCAAAGACAGTGCCGGCCATCCACTGCTGCTCTCCAATGCACTTTCCGGCGAAAACCAGAATCTCAGCTTTGAGCGCCTGTTCGGTGGCATCATCGGACGCACGGACCTGGTCGCGGAATTCACTGCCGAAAAATACCGACGTGCGGTGATCGATTATGGACAAAGCTTTTTTGGCGGCCAGTTCCTGCAATTCCTGCCGGTGAGCGAGGTCGCGGGTGCAGCATCTTCCCTCTGATGCCGCATCGGCGTTATGGTGACGGCCGGTTTTTCACCGGATCGGGCTTATGTCGTTGCTACCACCCTTCGACCTGCAACGCTGGATCGACGAACACCGCCACTTGCTCAAGCCGCCCGTTGGCAATAAATGCATTGTCGATGGCGATTTCATCATCATGATCGTCGGCGGCCCCAACGCGCGCACCGACTATCACCATGACGAAGGCCCTGAGTTCTTCTACCAGCTCGAAGGCGAGATGGTGCTGAAAGTGCAGTACGAAGGCGTTGCCCGCGACATTCCCATCTGCGCAGGCGAGATCTTCTACCTGCCGCCTCGTGTACCGCATTCACCGCAACGCATGCCCGACTCCATCGGCATGGTGATCGAGCGCCGCCGGCTTGCGCACGAGAAAGATGGCTTGCTGTGGTTTTGCGAGCGATGCAATCACAAGCTGTACGAGGAATATTTTTTTCTGCAGAGCATAGAAGCCGATTTCCCGCCAGTGTTCGATCGTTTCTATGCTTCGAAAGAAGTGCGTACGTGCAAGGCTTGCGGGCATCTCAATCCAGCGCCGGCGCGTTACGGCTAACCCTTCCCTTCACGGGGTACGGGTTGTCATGAAAACGCATGCTCCTTTGTGGTCGTCATTCCCGCTTTCGCGGGAATGACGACCATGAGGCAAAAACGCAACCGCACGTTCAAACAGCGCACGCCAGCCACTTTTTCGCCATGCGGCGTAGCGATTCATCAGTGTCGTCCGCGCCCACCAGCTCGCGTATCGCCACCCAGGCAAGCTCCAGCGATTCTTCACTGACCGCGAATTTTTCATCTTCACCCGCACGCACGACATAACGCACGTCGTAATGCCAATGCCCAGGCTCATGCTTGCGTTCCGGTATCCAGTGCCGGTCGACATCAAAAATACCGGGTTCGACGGTCAAACCTTGCAAGCCTGATTCCTCTTCCGCTTCACGCAACGCCACCGCAGCAAGATCGTTGTCACCGTCCGCGTGGCCACCCAATTGCAGCCAACGCCGCAACTTGCGGTGGTGGGTCAACAACACACGCTTGCCATCGCTGCTCACCAGCCACGCCGAGCCCGTGAAGTGTCCCGGCGCATGCTCGCGATCGAACGGCCGCTCCGCTTTCTCAAGAAAATCCAAAAACGCCGTTGCGTGTGGATCGCAGGGAAAGATTTCGCTGTAGCGCTGCAAGGCCTGTTGCAAGTTCACGTGCATTTCCTCAATGAACATGTTCAACGTGGATGGATTTTAAAAGTAATCCGATGGTTCAACTGCGCCCCCTTCTTTTAGTTTCGATCGAGTGTCGGCGCGCACCTACGGCGTCTTCTTATTCCCCGCGATCGAGACTTTTTCCATGCAACGATTTGGCCTGAAACATACGACCCTCGCATTGTTGTTCGCTTCCGTCGGCTGGTGCGCACAAGCCAGCGCCGCCGATTCGGATATCAACCTCACCGGACCGCTGCTCACTGCAAGCCCGAACGTTCCATCCAAGGGAACATGGAATATTGAGCCCTATCTCATGTACTACAAGAGCGCAGACTCTTACGACGACCGCGGCGATACGCAAGCCAAAGACAACAGCACGTACCAGTGGCAGACGCTGGTGCCAATCACCTACAGCGTCACCGACCGCTTCATGCTGACTGCATCCGTTGGCATGGCACACGCCATGTCCGCTGGCATGCGCACAGATGGCTGGGGTGCCACAGATACCTCCATCGGCGGCCAATATCAGTTGCTTACGCACAACGAACAACGCACCACGCCGGCACTGGCCGTGCGCTACACGCACCGATTTCCCACCGGTAGCTATGACAAGCTCAACGAAAACCCACTCAATGCCACCGGCAACGGTGCGCACGTCGATACCTTCTCGCTGCTGGCCCAGCAGTACGCTTGGCTGCCCAACGGTCGCCCCCTGCGCTTTCGCGCGTCAATCTCCTACTCGCTCCCTCCCAGCCACGTCGACGTGAAAGGCACAAGCGCTTACGGCACGCCGCAGGATTTTCACGGCGGCATTCGCCTGGGCAGTGCGTTCGGTATCTCCACCGCAGTGGAATACAGCATCGACTCGAAATGGGCGCTTGCGCTGGATCTGACCTATAACCGCAGCTCAGCTTCGCAGTTGCATGGCGTGCAAGGGAAAGGCGAAAACATCGCGCCGTTTTCGCGCCGCGATCCGGTGCAGCACGTGTACAGCCTGGCGCCCGCGGTGGAGTACAACTTCAATGATCGCTTCGGCCTGATCGCCGGCGTGCAATTCAGTTTTGCCGGACGCAACAATGATGCATTCATGACCCCCATGGCGGCCTTCAACATGGTGTTCTGAAGGACGATCAGCGCAGAAAACACAAGTGCCATCCGGCGTCGGGAAAACGGTGTCGGAGTGATTCACACCTCGTGATTCGAACTGCAATGCAGCTTGTACCATCGCCCTCCGCTGGGCTATGGTTCGCCGATGCCTCGGGCCTGCGGGCTGATTCTTAAAGGTGTCGATTAAACGAGGCAGTTCGTTCTCACGGGGACCACTCAATGCTATTCAAACGCGTCAAGCCACTCGATCAGATTCTCGCCACGGCCGAAAAAAAGGGCCTCACTCGACAGCTTGGCGCATTCCAGCTCACCATGCTCGGCATGGGTGCGATCATCGGCACCGGCATCTTCGTGCTTACTGCCGAAGCAGGCCAGAAAGCCGGTCCCGGCATGATGGTCTCGTTCGTCATTGCCGCCATCGTCTGCGCACTGGCCGCGCTGGCCTACGCGGAACTCGCATCGATGGTGCCGGTGGCCGGTTCCGCTTATACCTACACGTACGGCGTGCTCGGCGAAGGCCTGGCCTGGGTCGTCGGCTGGGCGCTGGTGCTTGAATACACGATCGCGGCCAGCACCGTGTGCGTGGGCTGGTCCGGCTACATGAACGGCCTGCTCGCCAATCATGGACTCGGCTTGCCAGCCTTCCTGCGCGCAGGTCCGATGGACGGTGGCGCATTCAATCTGCTGGCCTTCCTTATCGGCGCCCTGATTACTTTTCTGCTGATCATCGGTACGTCGAAGTCGGCGAAGGTCAATTCGATCCTGGTGCTGATCAAGGTCATCGCCTTGACTGTCTTCATCGTCATCGCCCTGCCAAGGGTGCAGGACACCAACTTCCATCCCTTCACTCCCAATGGCTGGGGCAGTCCGATGGGCGGCATTGGCGTGCTGGGGGCTGCCGCCTCCATCGTGTTCGCCTATATAGGTTTCGATGCCGTTTCCACCGCCGCCGAGGAAACCAAGAATCCCAACCGAAACATTCCCATCGGCCTGATTGGTTCGCTCGGCATCTGCACCGTCTATTACTTGTTGGTGAGCTATGGCGCGATTGGTGCGGTGGGTGCGCAGCCGGTGACCGGTCCGGGCGGTGCGGTGCTGCAGCCTGGCACGCCGGGCATGGCGGAAGCCTGCAATGGCTCTGCCGCACTGGTCTGCAGCAAGGAAGCGCTTGCGCATGCCCTGCGCCTGCTGCACCACAATTGGTGGGGTGACGTGATCGGCGCAGCAGCCAGCATTGCGCTGCCTTCGGTGATTCTCACCATGACGTACGGCCAGACCCGCATCTTCTTCACCATGGCGCGCGATGGCCTGCTCCCCGCATCGTTCGCCAAGATCCATCCACGTTTCCACACACCGCACGTGATCACACTGACCACCGGCCTGTTCGTGTCGCTGTTCGGCGCCATCTATCCTGTGGGCCAACTTGCCGACATCACCAATTCGGGCACGCTGTTCGCCTTCATGATGGTGGCCATCGGCGTCATGGTGCTGCGCGTGAAGCAACCCGATCGCAAGCGTCCGTTCCGCACGCCACTGGCGTGGCTGGTATGCCCGCTCGCCGTGCTTGGTTGCCTGCTGCTTTTCGTCAACCTGCCAGCCAGGACGCTGGCCGTCTTCTTCGGCTGGGGTATCGTCGGCCTGGTGGTCTATTACCTCTACGGCCGCCGCAAGAGTCATCTGGCCAACGGCACCGAACCTGCCTGAGGTTGCGCGCCGCGTCATAAAGTGAATCTGATCCGGCACGGTGAGCCACACCGTGCCGGCTTTCTTTCAGGGAATCGTATGCTGAAACAGCTGTTCGCCCGCAAAACCGATTTTTCTGACGATACCGATACCGGGCACGGGCCGAGCTTGCGGCGAACACTTGGTCCCTGGGGCATTACCGCACTAGGCATCGGCGCCGTCATCGGCACCGGCATTTTCGTCGTGACGGGTCAGGCAGCCGCTGATAATGCGGGGCCGGCCGTACTCATCTCTTTCATTCTGGCGGCGATCTGCAGCGGCTTCACTGCGCTGTGTTATTGCGAGTTCGCCACGCTGATCCCGATTTCCGGCAGTTCCTATTCCTATGCCTATGCCACGCTGGGCGAACTGGTCGCCTGGTTCATCGGTTGGAACATGGTGCTGGAATACGCCATCTCCGCGTCAGCCGTCGCGGTGAGCTGGACTGGCTATTTCACCAGCCTGCTCGATCACGCCGGTCTTCACCTGCCCGCCGCATTGACTGGAGCCCCGCTCGATTTTTCCAACGGCCACCTGGTCGCCACCGGCAATCTGTTCAACCTGCCGGCGGTCGCCATCGTGCTGGCGCTTACATGGGTTTGCTACATCGGCATCCGGGAATCTTCAGGCATCAATTTCCTGATGGTGCTGCTCAAAGTTGGCCTGATTGTGATCGTAGTGGTGGCGGGCTATCGCTACATCGATACCGCCAACTGGCACCCCTTCATTCCCGAATCGCAAGGCGGACATAAATACGGCTGGGCCGGCATCATGCGTGGCGCAGGCATGGTGTTCTTCGCCTACATCGGCTTCGAAGCCACCTCCACCGCCGCGCAGGAATGTAAAAACCCGCAGCGCGATCTGCCATTCGGCACATTGGTGTCGCTGGTGATTTGCACCGTGCTTTATCTGGCCATGGCCGCGGTGTTGACCGGCCTGATCCCGTACACCCAACTGGGCACCGATGAGCCCGTGGTCACCGCCATCAAGGCGCATCCCGAGCTCGGCTGGCTGAGGTTGATCGTGGAGATCGGCGCGATGATCGGCCTGTCGTCGGTGATCCTGGTGATGATCATTGCGCAGCCGCGTATCTTCATGATCATGTCGCGCGATGGTCTGCTGCCGACGGTGTTCAGCCGTATCCATCCGCGCTATCGCACGCCGCATCTGAACACGCTCATCACGGGTTTTGGCATCGCGATACTCGCGGCGTTGTTTCCGCTTGGCGTACTGGCGGACCTCACCTCCATGGGCACATTGATCGCTTTCGCGGCCGTGTGCGTCGGCGTGCTGATCCTGCGCTATACCGCGCCGGAGCTGCCGCGTACGTTCCGCGTGCCATGGGCGCACTTCGTATGCATCGCCGGCACCCTCAGCTGCGGGGCGCTGCTTGCCACCATGGGCTGGTACAACTGGGCGCTGATGGTGGTCTGGACCCTGTTCGGCTTTGCGATTTATTTCACCTATGGGGTTCGCCATAGTCACCTGCGGCGCGCCAATGATTCGATAAAGAGCCGAACGCCGGCAATTTGACGCAATCTTCGGGGAACGCCAGGAATCAGCCATCCATTAGTCGCTAACGGTCTTTTAATGAATCGAATGTAGATTCGCCGTTTTATTGCCCAATCTATTGAATTATAAGAATATTTTTTTCAGTCCACACAAATTTCCTACCCCAGCCCGCCCCATTTCGGCCAACCGGAGTATCATCAGTGGCCCGTGGGTTGATCACTTGGCAGTGGGCCCCGGATCGCGACCCGGCGCATCAGGCCAGTTAGCTCCTCGTCCTGATGCGCCGGGAAGCACCTTTCAGCAACACCCCTTCGTTTCTTTTTACAAACGCCTGTCTCGCACAGGCGTTTTTTTATGCGTCCGTTTTTTGGACGCATTCGCGCAAACAAAAAGGCCGGCGCGAGGCCGGCCTTGCTGGTATCAGGCAACGTGTCAGGCTTGCTTGGCGGTGTGCGAGATACACCAGCCCTTCGCCGACACGGCTTTGCCGGGGAACAACTGGCACGGACCATAACCCGTCGGACCGCCCGAGTAGAACTGGCAATTGGCGCACGTATCGCCCGCGTGGTGCTTCGGATCTTTCGTTGTCGAAGCATCCTCGACGTAGCCGAGCGCCTTGGCCGTTGGGTCGGCATCGGAAACATGCGGCATATCATCGGCGCGCGCGACGCGCGGCAACCCGCTCACCAGCGCCGCTGCGGCAGCAGTGCCGGCAGCAAACTTGAGGAAACGACGGCGTGATTCGATATCTTTTGGTTCTGACATAACCACCCTCATGGCACGTTGTTCGCCGCGGGGACTGCGGCGATGCTTTTCGCATCCTAACGCCATGCCTCCTGCCGGAGCCTTTTCGCGAATAACTCGCATTTGGCGCTTTCCCTGCCATGCTATAGTCGCCGCTCATTTGGACGTCCATTTGCCATGAGCCAAGCCCTGCCCGCCTCCATTCCCGCCGCGCTTTTCCACGAGCGGGCCGACGCTATTGCCGACACGGCGCGCGAACTTGCGCAACACGGCTGGACACCTGCGACCAGCAGTAATTTTTCCATGCGCGTAGACAGCGATCACGCAGCGATAACAATCTCCGGACGCGACAAAGGCAAGCTCAGCCGCGACGACATCATGCTGGTGGACATGCAAGGCAAGGCCGTCGGCACCGCCTCGCGTCCCAGTGCGGAAACCGAGTTGCACACGCAGGTATATCGCCGCTGGCCCGAGGTGAATGTGGTGCTGCATACGCACTCGCGCACGCAAAGCGTGGCCTCGCGCCTGTTCGCCGCCAACGGCGTAATCCGGCTGGAAGGCTGGGAACTGCAAAAAGCGATCCGCGGCCACACCACGCACGAAAGCGTGTTGAACATTCCGGTGTTCCCCAACACGCAACACATGCCCGAACTGGTCGCACAAGTGGATGCCTGGATCGACGCCGGCAAACCCCTGCACGCCTACTTGATCAATGGCCACGGCATCTACACCTGGGGTCATGACATGGCCGAAGCGCGCCGCCATCTGGAGGCGCTGGAATTCCTGCTCGGCTGCGAACTCGATCTTAGGGTCTGCCTAGGGTCTCAGCATGGCCCACGCCGGGATCTGTTTGCCTGACGGACAAGGAGTAACGAAGGCGTGTATGTCGATATGCAACTGAGAGAGGACGCGGCCCGGCGAGCAAACAGACCCGGCCCTTCGGGTTGTCACGGTGCGTCCACCATGCGGCAGCGCGCAGCTTGGCTTGCCAGCCAGGCAAGCGCTGCGCCGCGCACTGCCACCTGGCGGACGCACCGTGACAACGCGGGCTATGCTGAAACCCTAAGCAGACCCTGGAGACTGAACGCATGAGCCGCCTGCGAATTTTCGACGAGCGTCATCCGCAAGAACCGCTCTCGGTGCACAAGGATCACGCGAGCATCACTCGCGAACTCGGGAAGGTTGGCGTACGCTTCGAGCAATGGGCAGCCAACCAGCCGGTGGCGCCCGGCGCCAGCCAGGACGAAGTCATCGCCGCCTATCGCGCGGATATCGACCGCCTGATGCGCGAAGAGGGCTATCAATCCGTCGACGTGATCAGCCTGACGCCGGATCACCCCGACCGCGCCACGCTACGCCAGAAATTCCTGGGCGAACACACGCACAGCGAAGACGAAGTGCGTTTCTTCGTTGCCGGCGCGGGCCAGTTCACCCTGCACATCGACGGCAAGGTCTATGACGTGCTGTGCGAACAGGGTGACCTGATCGGCGTGCCGGACGGCACGCGCCACTGGTTCGACATGAGCGAGTCGCCGTATTTCGTGGCGATCCGCCTGTTCACCAACAAGGAAGGCTGGGTCGCCAATTTCACCGGCTCGGATATCGCGGAACAGTTTCCACGGATGCAGCCCCTGGCGGCCGTGGTGTAAACCGCGGCATCCACTCAGCTTCCAGACGCATCGGCATGGCCATGCTGGGATTTGCATCCCAGCCCACGAAATCAACCGCTTGCACCCGCGCAAGCCCACGCTAAGCTTGGGAGCCCCATCCCCCGGCCGCTCCCATGACCGCCATCCGCGCCATCGTCACCGACATCGAAGGAACCACCAGCTCGATCCGTTTCGTCAAGGACGTGCTGTTCCCCTATGCCCGCCGACGCCTGCCAGCCTATGTGGAAACCCACGGCGACACGCCCGAAGTGCAGCATTGGCTGCACGAGGCGGCCAAGGAAGCGGATATCGTCGAAGCGACCCGGCAGGAAATCATCGAGCTGCTGCTGCGCTGGATCGACGAAGACCGCAAATCCACTGCCCTCAAGGCCCTGCAGGGCATGATCTGGCGGGAAGGCTACGAAGCCGGCGAATACCGCGCACACCTGTATCCGGACGTGGCGGCGCGCCTGCACGCCTGGCGCGGCGAAGGGCTGCATCTTTACGTGTATTCCTCCGGCTCGGTGCCGGCGCAGAAGCTGTTCTTCCGCTACAGCGAGTCCGGCGACCTCACCCCGCTGTTCGCCGGCTACTTCGATACCGAGACCGGTCCCAAGCGCGAACAAGCCTCCTATCAGCGCATCGTGGAAGCGATCGGCGAGCGGCCCGAACACGTGCTGTTCCTGTCCGACATCGAGCAGGAGCTGGATGCCGCACGCGCCGCCGGGCTGCGCACCGGCTGGCTGCTACGACCGCCCCTGGAGATGCCGCCCCGGCCCAAGCATCCTGCCTATACCAGCTTCGACGCCATCCAGCCCTGAGCGTGAACCCACCATGCGCATGCGCACCCTACTGACCGCCCTGCTTTCCTTCGCCGCCGGCGTGCTGGTGATGTTGCTGGTCACCGGCCACCGCCCGCCGCCCAATCCGGAACCACCGGGCGTGGCGGCCAGCAGCAGCGCCTCGCCGGCGCCCGCTTCCTCCAGCAGCGATACGGATGACAACAACGACAACGACAATTGGCCCAGCCAAGGTCCCTCGCCGGAACAGGTGATTTACTCGCAGCCGAACATGGTCAGACAGGCCGTTTCGAAACTGTCGCCGCGCGTACCCGACAAAACCAATCTCTACCTGGTCACCTTCGCCGGCGACGCCGGCGAAGATGTCTTCCGCAACGAAGCCGAATACGCCGCCCAACTGTTTACCCAACGCTTCGGCCCTACTGCGCACGCGCTGGTGCTGGAAAACAATCCCGCCACCTTGCAATCGCATCCGCTGGCCAGTTGGAGCAACCTCGAAGCCACGCTGGATCAACTCGCTGCGGTGATGAAACCCGACCAGGACATCCTGGTGCTCTACATGACCTCGCACGGCGATGAAGACCACAATTTGCTGGTCGACATGGATCCGCTGCCGCTGGACCAGATCGGCGCGCCCGACCTCGCCGGCATTCTCAAAAAACGCCAGTTCAGATGGAAAGTGGTGGTGGTGAACGCCTGCTATTCCGGTGGCTTCGTGCCCGAGCTGCGCGGCGCCGGCACGCTGGTGCTGACGGCAGCACGCACGAACCGCAGCTCGTTCGGCTGCGGCAGCGATTCCGACATTACCTATTTCGGCAAAGCGTGGCTCGTGGACGCGCTGAATAAAACGGACGACTTCGTCGATGCGTTCCAGCTCGCCAAACGCGATATATCCAATTGGGAACAGCAGGACAAGCTCACGCCATCCGAGCCGCAGGTGGATGTTGGCGCGGGCATAGCGCAGCAGCTCGCTGCGTGGCGCAAGGAAGTGACGCCAGGACCGCCCGTGCCGTTCGTGCCACCGCCGCCGTCGGCAAGCGGTGCGAGTACGGCAACACCATGATCTTTCCCGCGGGAATGCGGGCCGGGATGACAATCCCAGCTTTCATGCAAGCGTCCTGACGCTGGGATTTCATCCCAGCCTAGGCATCGCCCTACCCGTGCCGCTCCACCAGCACCTGCGCTACATCAGCAAGCCCGAATCCGCGCGCGCGCAACAACACGGTGAGATGGAACACCAAATCCGCCGCTTCGCCCAGCAGCTCCTCGTCGCCTTGCGCGACTGCAGCAAGCGCCGTCTCTACGCCTTCCTCGCCCACTTTCTGCGCAATCCGCCGCGTGCCGTTGTCGAACAATTTGGTGGTGTAGCTACCTTCGGGCATCTCGTTCTTGCGGCTTTCCACTAGCGCATCCAGTTGCGCCAGAAACCCCAGCGGCGGACGCACTTCATTACCGAAGCAGCTGCGCGTACCGAGGTGGCACGTCGGTCCATGCGGATCGGCCATCACCAGCAAGGTATCGCCATCGCAATCCACGCGAATCGACTTCAAATGCAGGACGTGGCCCGAGCTTTCACCCTTGGTCCATAGGCGTTGCTTGCTGCGGCTGTAGAAGGTCACCTTGCTGCTGGTCTGCGTAAGGGCCAACGCTTTCTGGTCCATATAACCGAGCATCAGCACCTCGCCCGTCAACCAGTGCTGCACGATGACGGGCACCAGTCCATCCGATTTATCCCAATCGATCTGGCTCAGGTCAAGCGCATCGAAGCCGTTCACTATTTCACTCATGGTTGGCTGTCTCTTGCAATCGAATGACGATGCCTTCCTGCCGCAAATACTGCTTGAGCTGGGGAATGGCGATGGTGCCACCGTGGAAAACGCTGGCCGCCAAAGCACCATCAACACGAGCCTGCGTGAATGCGTCGCGAAAATGCTGCTTGTCGCCAGCCCCACCCGATGCGATCAGCGGCACGGTGCACACCTTGCGTGCCGCTGCCAGCTGCGCCAGGTCGTACCCCTGGCGCACGCCATCCGTATCCATGCAGTTGAGCACGATCTCGCCGGCACCCCGGCGCTGCGCTTCGACCATCCAGTCCAGCGTGCGCCGAGCCAATGGGCGCGTCTTGGACGGATCGCCGGTGTACTGGCGCACGCGCCATTCGCCATCGGCATCGCGCATGGAATCGATGCCCACCACCACGCATTGCACGCCGAAGGCATCGGCCAATTCATCGATCAGTTCCGGGCGTTCGAGCGCAGGCGAGTTGACCGATACCTTGTCTGCACCGGCATGCAATACCTCGCGCGCATCCGTGACCGAACGGATGCCACCTGCCACGCAGAACGGAATGTCGATTTCCCGCGCTACGCGTTCCACCCAGCCGCGATCCACGCTGCGTCCTTCGGGGCTGGCGGTGATGTCGTAAAACACCAGCTCATCAGCGCCTTCATCGCGATAGCGCAACGCCAGTTCGACGATCTCACCCATCACCACGTGATCGCGAAAACGCACGCCTTTGACGACCTTGCCATCGCGTACGTCCAGGCAGGGAATGATGCGGCGACTCAACATGCTAACGCGCCCTCCAGCGTAAAGCGCCCTTCCAGCAGGGCGCGCCCAAGGATCACGCCGCGCGCGCCAGCATCACGCGCCGCGCGGATGTCGTCCAGCGAACGCACGCCACCCGACGCCTGCACGGCCAACTGCGGAACCGTTTGCGCCAGATGGCGATAAAGCTCCAGATTGAAGCCGGCCAGCATGCCGTCGCGCTCGATATCCGTGCACAACAGATGATGTGCTCCGCGTGCGGCATACCATGGCGCCAGCTCGTCCAGGGTACGCGCTTCGTCCTCCGTCCAACCCGCGCTCGGCAGCGTCCAGGCGTTGTCGCGACGACGCGTATCCAGCGCGACGGTGAAATGCTCCGCACCATGCGTGTTCAACCACTGCGCTACGCGTTCGGGTTCGCGAATGGCCACGCTGCCCACCACGACGCGGCGGACGCCGGCATCGAACAGCCGGCGCACGTCATCCTCAGCACGCACCCCGCCCCCCGCCTGCACCTGCATGCCGGCCTTGGCCAGCGCTTCGATCACCGAAAGATTGGCCAGGTTGCCGGCACGCGCACCGTCGAGATCCACCACGTGCAGCCAGCGCGCACCGGCTTGCGCATATGTCGCCGCCAGGTCGCTCGGTGACGGCGCGTACTGTGTTTCTTGCGCGTAATCGCCCTGGCGCAGGCGGACCACCTGGCCGCCGCGCAGGTCGATGGCTGGAATCACTTCAAAGTTCATGCTGATCGGCTCTTTTACTATGTAAACAGAACACTCATGCTTGTCCCGCAACGCTCAATCTTGCCCGGCCGTCATTCCCGCAAAAGCGGGAATCCATCTTGCTCTGATGCATCCCTAAAATGGATTCCCGCTTTCGCGGGAATGACGGCTTGGTGAAGTCAAAGCTCAAGAAAATTCTTCAACAACTTCGCCCCCACCTGCGCCGAGCGCTCAGGGTGAAACTGCATGCCATGAAAATTCCCATTGGCGATCACCGCCGAAAAAGCATCGCCATACTCGCAACTCACCAAGGTGTAATCACCCATCGGCACCGCATAGCTGTGCACGAAGTAGGCCCAATCGCCCTCTTCCAACTGTTTGAGCAGCGGATGGCTACGCTTCGGTGACAAACGATTCCACCCCATGTGCGGCACGCACAGCTCCGGTGTCTCCTCGAACTTGCGCACGGACGCAGGAATCACGCCCAGGCACGGGGTATCGCTTTCTTCGGAATGCTCACACAGCAATTGCATCCCCAAACACACGCCCAGCACCGGCTGCGTCAGCGAACAAATCACATCCACCAGGCCCAGCTCGTGCAGCCGCGCCATGCCCGGCTTCGCCGCGCCCACGCCCGGCAAAATGACTTTGTCGGCCGAGCGAATGCTTCGGGCATCCGCCGTCAGCGCGGCATCAACGCCAAGGCGCTGTAACGCATAGCGCACCGAGCCGATATTGGTGCCGCCGGCATCGACCAGGACCACGCTCATTACAGCGCTCCCTTCGTGCTCGGCAACTCATCGCCTTCGCGCCGGATCGCCTGGCGCAGGGCGCGTGCCGTCACCTTGAAGCACGCTTCCACCATGTGATGCGCATTCTCGCCCTGCACGCTCAAATGCAGATTGGCACCAAGCGTGTCGCACAGCGAGCGGAAGAAATGCGGCACAAGTTCGGTCGGTACTTCACCCACGCGCTCGCGCGGAAAATGCCCTCCGAAGACGAAGTACGGGCGCCCCGAAAGATCCAGCGCGGCACTGGCCAGCGCTTCATCCATCGGCAAGGTAAAACCATAACGGCCGATGCCGCGCTTGTCGCCCAAGGCTTGGCGCAAGGCCTGCCCTAGCGCGAGGCCACAATCTTCGATGGTGTGGTGCTCATCCACCTTGGTATCGCCATTGCATTGCAGGCTTAACGCAAAGCCGCCGTGCTTGCCGATCTGTTCCAGCATGTGATCGAAGAAGCCCAGCCCCGTATGCGCCACCGGCTCGGTCTGTGTGTCCAGGTCCACACGCACCTTGATGCGCGTTTCCTTGGTATTGCGCACGACTTCCGCCACACGCGGCCGATCGAGCAGTTGATGCGCGACAGCCTCCCAGCTGATGCCTTGTGGCCCCACGCGAAAACCGCGCACGCCCATGTTGGCGGCAAACAGCAGATCCGTCTCGCGGTCGCCCACCATCGCCGATTCGGCACGCGTCCAGCCGTCATCGGCCAGATACTCGCGCATCATACCGATGCCTGGCTTGCGCGTATCCAGCCCTTCGTGCGGGAAACTGCGATCGATCAGCACCTCGCGAAAGCGCACGCCCTGCGAGGCCAGGATGCGCATCAAAAGGTCATGCGGGCCATCGAAGTGCGCTTGCGGAAAACTGTCCGTGCCCAGGCCATCCTGATTGGTCACCATCACCAGTTCGTAGCCGGCAGCGACAATGCGCTGCAAGGCCGCGATCACGCCGGGCAACAGCGCAAGCTTTTCATAGCTGTCGATCTGCTCGTCGGCCGGCTCCTCGATCAGGCAGCCATCACGGTCAATAAAAAGAATCTTGCGGCTCATGGCTTGCCTTATGCCAGTCCATTGGCAAAACCCCGGCCATCCATGGCCGGACTGTTCAAAAGGGTAAGCACGCGGGCGTTTTCCTCGGGCGTGCCGATGGTAATGCGCAAGGCCTCCTGCAACTTGGGATAACGGCGCACGTCGCGCACCACGATGCCGGCTTGCAACAGGCGCTGGTAAATCTCGCCCGCATCGCCGAAGCGCACCGCCAGGAAATTGGCATCCGAAGACAGCACCTCCCGCACGCAAGGCAGCTCGGCCAGCGAGCGACGCATGAAGGCGCGTTGCTCGCGCACAATCGCGATATGCGCGCGCGCAGCGGCCTGCCCCGAGGGCGAGAGCGCAGCGAGCGCCGCCGCCACGCACGGCAACGGCAGCGGATAAGGCGGCATGATGCGGCGGATCAATCCAATCACATCCGGACTTGCCACCAGGCTGCCGATGCGCGCGCCGGCAAGCGCCCACGCCTTGGACAAGGTGCGCAGCACGGCCAGATGCTCATAGCGGCCGATCAGCTCGATTGCACTGCGTTGATCGGAAAATTCGATGTACGCCTCATCCACCACCAGCAAGGCACGCCCAGCCAAAGCCTGCGCCACCTGTTCGATATCCGCGCGCGATATCGATTTGCCGCTGGGATTGTTGGGCGTGCAGAGAAATACCAGCTTCACTGCTGGTGTGATCGCAGCAAGCAGCGCCGAGATATCGAGGCTGAAATCCTCCGCCAGCGGTACGTCGATCACCGCGGCATTTTGAATGCGCGCGCTGACCGCATACATGCCGAACGTGGGCGGCTGGATCACGATGGCATCCTGCCCGGCGCGGCAGAACGCGCGCACCAGCAGATCGATCGCTTCATCGCTGCCACGCCCCACGAACAACTGATCGCGCTGCACGCCATACAGCGTCGCCAGCGCCTGCAACAAGGTTTGCGGTTGCGGATCGGGATAGCGGTTGCAGCCGGCACCTGCTTCACCGATTGGCTCCCAAGCGGATTCGTTGGCATTGAGCATGATCTTCCCACCGCTCGCTTCCATGCGTGCCGACGAATACGGCTGCAGCGTGCGGATTTCTGGCCGCGCCAGGTCGAGAACGCTCATAACCGAGTCCCCAGCGCTTCCAGACGAAGCGTGACAGCACGTCGATGCGCTTCCAGCTGCTCGGCCTCCGCCAGGATGGCCGTGCACGGACCGATCGCGCGCAAGCCATTGGGGTCCAGTTCCTGCACCGTGATCTGCTTGAGATAGCTGGCCACCGACACGCCGCTGTAGCTGCGTGCATAGCCGTAGGTTGGCAAGACGTGGTTGCTGCCGCTGCAGTAATCGCCAACCGACTCGGGCGTCCACGCGCCGACAAAGATGGACCCTGCGCTTTCGATGCTGGCCACCAGCTCGCGTGCGTTATTCACTTGCAGGATCAAATGCTCCGGTGCATAGCGATTGCTGACTTCCACCGCTTGCGCCAGCGATTGCACTTCAATCAACCGGCTTTGCGCCAACGCCTGCTCCGCAATGGCGCCACGCGGCAGTTGTGCGCATTGGCGGTCCACTTCCGCGGCCACCGTGTCGAGCAGCGCCGCAGATGGACTGACCAGCACCACCTGCGAATCCGGACCGTGTTCGGCCTGCGACAGCAAATCCGCCGCGACGAACGCGGGATTGGCTTGCGCATCGGCAATCACCAAGACTTCGGAGGGCCCGGCGGGCATGTCGATGGCCGCGCCATTGGGATCGGACGATACCTGCAGCTTCGCCTCGGTGACCCACGCATTGCCCGGGCCAAACAGCTTGTCGCAACGAGGCACGCTTTCCGTGCCGTACGCCATGGCCGCAATCGCCTGCGCGCCGCCGAGCTTGAATACGCGATGGACCCCGACGACGCGCGCCGCGAATAGCACGGCTTCATCGCAGGTACCGTCGGCACGCGCCGGCGAGCACAGCACCACGTCGCGGCAACCGGCGATACGCGCCGGCACGCCCAGCATCAATGCAGTGGAAGGCAGCGGCGCGCTGCCAGCAGGCACATACAAACCGACGCGATTTATGGGGCGAAGAATGCGCTCCACGCGCACGCCGACGGCGGTATTCACGCCGACCGGCTGGGGCGCCGCTGCCGTGTGGAAAGCCTCGATGCGCGCAGCGGCTTCGCGGATGGCCGCTTTCAATGCGGGCGCCAGCTTGGCCTCGGCAGCGACAAATTCCGCCTCGTTGACTTCAATCGCATCCAGCATGCAGCGGTCATAACGGGCGGAAAGCTCACGCAGGCCCGCATCGCCCCCGGCGCGCACTTGGGCAATGATGCTTTCCACGCCATGGCGTAGCTCTTGCGCGCGTGACTGGGCGGGTCGCGCCAAGGCGCTGCTGCGCTCGGCCTCGTTCAAGGTGTTCCAATCGATTCGCTTCATGCCGAACGTCTCATGCGAGCATCTTCTCGACCGGCAGCACGAACATCTCGCGCGCACCGGCCTTCTTGATTTCTTCCAGTTGCCGCCAGCTCACCTCGCCGGCGCACAGCGCCTGCAACATCAGCTGATCGGGCTGGCCCGCCACCGGCAACAAGGTGGGTTGCGGACCGCCTGGCAACAGGCGCGTCACCGCATCGAGCGTGTTGCGCGAGGTTTGCAGCAACAGCAGGCGCGATTCACGCACCTGGATCACGCCGTCCAGCCGCTTGAGCAGCAGCTCGATCATGTCGCCGCGCTCGTCTGTGGGCAGCGCTTCCGGGCCGGCCAGTACGGCTTCGCTCTGCAGCAGCACGTCCGTTTCGCGCAACTGGTTGGCCACCAGCGTGCCGCCGCTCTGCACCAGGTCGCAGATCACATCGGCAGTGCCGAGCTTGGGTGCGATTTCCACCGAGCCGGCCAGCGTGATGATGCTGGCGTCCACCTGCTGTTCGCGCAGCCAGACGCCAAGCAACCCCGGATACGAAGTGGCGATGCGCAGGCCGGAAAGGTCGCCCGGCCCGCCGTATGCGACATCCTGCGGGACAGCAATCGAAAGGCGGCAACGGCCGAAACCCAGCGAACGCCATTCCGTCAACGTTGCCGCACCGTCGCCAGCCACGCCTTTGAATTCGTTGAGCACGTTGCGGCCGACGATGCCGAGATCGCATACGCCCTGGGCGATCAGCCCGGGGATGTCGTCGTCGCGTACCAGCAGAAGATCCACCGGCTCGCCTTCGCCGAAGCAGAACAGCTTGTCGCGGCTTTGGCGGAAGGTAAGGCCGCAGCGATTGAGCAGATCCAGCGCCGGCTCGGTCAAGCGGCCGGATTTCTGCATGGCGATACGCAAACGATCCCGCGGTTTCATGCGCGCGCCCTTTTCGCTGCCGCACGCGCACGCGTCGCACGCGCCGCCGCTGCGAGGTAACCGCCGCTACCCTGGTTGAGATAGCGAGCGACGCGGCCGATGGTGGTGATGCTCACTGCCGTGCGGTCATGGATCTCGCGGTAGGACACCCCTTCCAGCAGATACGGCACCACTCGCCAGCGATCCACCAGCACTTCCAGCTCGGCCGGCGTGCACAGGTCGTTGAGGAAGGCATTCATTTCCTCGGCGTTCTTCAGCGAAAGCAAGGCGCGGCACAGGCTTAGCCTGGCGGACTCTTCCGGGGTTTCGGGATCGATCGATCGGCGCTTCATAATGTGCTAACGCGTTAATACAGTGGAGCGGATTGTAGTGGGATGCCGGGGCCGACGCAAGCTCGCGGGCCTGGATGACAATCCTGACGTTTTGCAGCCTCCCGCTGCCCGCGGTTGTCACCCCCGCGTTCCATCGTGCCGACACCTGTATCATCTGGCGCAGACGGCATCCACACCGCCTGGACATGGAGATGTTATGAATCACGGAATTTCACCGGCGATACGTCCCGCCGCTTACTTGACGATCTTCGCGGCTTTCGCCTTTGCCGCCATCTGCGGTGCAGCACAGTTCTGGCGCACGGATCTGGACCCCGTCCATGTACCGCTAAGCATCTATCTCACCGGCCCAGGCGGTTCATACGTGCGCATGACGTATTACCTGATGGGCGTTGCACTGATCTTCTTTGCGGCAGGCAGCTACCGCGCCACGGCGATACCGCTGCGTAGCGGCCTGGCACTCGCGCTGTTCGCCATACCCGGATTATTGCTGCCCGTGGTGGCAGCCACCGAACTATTCAAAGGCACGCCGTATGAAAGCCTGGCCGGCTTGATACACGGCCTGGCGGCGCAGTCCACGTTTCTCACCCTGAGCTTCGGCATGCTGCTGCTTTCCAGCCGCTGGCGCCGCGATCTGCGCCTGCACGCGAGCCGCCACCTCGGCGTGTCGCTCGCCTGGCTCGCTACAGGCGTACTCTGGTTGCAAACCTTCATGCGCACGCTGCCGCATGGCTTGATGCAGAAGCTGCTGATCGTGCTGATTCTGCTGTGGCTGGCATGGGCCGCACGCCAATTGCTGCGTGCAGCCCGGCCACGCTACGCGAGCGTTTAAACGCCTGCGAACGCGCGCTGCTGCACCAGTTCGCACACTGCGCGCACATCGCCATCCATCGCACGATCGCGGTGGATAAAGCTGATCTTATCGCGCAAGGTTTCATACGCCTTGCGCACCGCTTCACCGGCGTGGAACTCGCCCACTTCCGCCAAGGCGGCCGTGAGCTGTTTCACTTCCTCCACAAACCGCGCGTAATGCGCATGGTCTTCGCGCGGCGCGTTGTTCACCTTGGAAGCCAGCGCCTGCCAATCGCCGCGTGCCGCAAGGCGACGGGCAGCGTTGAGCATTTCCTGGCGGTAATCCAGCGCTTGTGCCGCGGTGTAGAGCTCCAGCGCCAGCACGTGGCTCAGGTCTTCGGTCATCTCCAGCACGTGGCGCGCTTCGTTGGCACCCATGGAAACGTGGTCTTCGGCATTCGCACTGGTCGGAACCGAGTACACGCTGGCCGGATGCGCACGCGTGGCCAGGTCATTCACCAGCGCCGCCGCCGTGTACTGCACGATCATGAAGCCTGAATCGGTGCCGTCTTCGTTGCCGGTGAGGAACGCCGGCAAGCCATCATTGGTAGCGGGATCGACCAGCTTGTTGAGGCGCCGCTCGGAGATCGAGGCCAGCACCGGAATCGCTGCCTTCACGTAGCTCATCGCCAAGGCGAGCGGCATGCCATGGAAGTGGCCCGCCGAAATCACCTGCTCTTCGATGTGTCGGGCATCGGTGTTGTCGGGGAAGATCAGCGGATTGTCGGTGACCGCATTCAATTCGATATCGATCACGCGACACGCCTGCGCCCAGGCATCGCGCACCGCGCCGTGCACCTGCGGCATGCAGCGCAGGCAGTAGGCGTCCTGCGGCTGATGCTTCTTGCCGCCCTTGAACGGCAGGAAACGGCTGTAGAACGCCTCGCGGCCGTGGCGCTGGTTGGCCGGCACCCAATCCCAGCCGATGTCGAAGCTGAGCGCCTGGTCTTCCGGCGTATTCCACGCCTCCGCGCTCCATGGACGGAAGCGCGGCACCAGGTGATAAGGAATGTCGACCAGGGTGGAGCCAGTAAGTAGGTCGCGCACGTGGTCAGCCGCCTGCACCTGGCCCGGATGCGGACGCAGCGCATGCACTTCCGGCCGCAGCGCACCGCTGCGGCCAGCAAAGGCATCCAGGGTCATCGATGCGGCGAGATCCGCCACGTTGAGCAGGTATTCCAGCGTATCGAGCGCCAGCGCGGCGGTGGCGAGCATCTGCGCCGTGCCGTTGTTGAGCGCCAGACCTTCCTTGAAGGAAAGACGGATCGGCTTCAAGCCCGCGCGCTGCAGCGCTTCGGCGCCCGGCAAACGCTGGCCCTTATAGAACGCCTCACCGCCACCGAGCAGCACGATCGCCAGATGCGAAAGCGGCGCCAGGTCGCCACTCGCGCCGACGGAGCCCTTCTCCGGCACCACCGGGATCACCTCGCGGTTGAGCAATTCCGTCAACGCTTCCAGCGTCTCGACGCGAATGCCGGAATGGCCGCGCATCAGCGTATTGATGCGGATCACCAGCAACGCGCGCACCACTTCAGCCGAAAACGGCTTGCCCACGCAGACCGCATGTGTGGTGATGAGGTTGTGCTGAAGCTCCTCCAGCAGCGTGCCTTCCGGCTTATGGGGATTGCCACCCGGCAGTTCGTCACGCAAACGATAAGCGCCCAGCAGCTTGTCCGCATTGCTGCCGAAGCCGGTGGTAACGCCATAGATCGGCTCGCCGCAGCTCACCTTCTCCGCCAGGAAATCCGCCGTGCGGCGCACGCGCGTAAGTTGCTCGGCATCCAGTCTTACGCCGTAACCGTGACGCGCCACCGCGACCAGTTGCTGGCGGCTGAGGCTGTTACCGTCGAGGAGAATGGTTTGGTTCACAAAGGCTCCAACGTGTTGTCATGTCCGCTTTAAGCGGGAAACCACGAGTCAATCCTGCAGATGTTCCCAGAGCTCATGCCGTGTGGGGTTGGCCGTCTCGATCAGTTGAAGCTTCCATGCGCGAGTCCATTTCTTTAGTTGCTTTTCGCCGGTGATGGCTGCTGGAAAGTCCGCATGATGTTCAAACCAAACCAGACGCTTCACGTCGTAGCGTTTGGTAAAGCCACCACCCAAGCCTTCACGGTGCTGCCATACGCGGAATTTAAGGTTTCCTGTTATGCCGATATACAACGTGCCGCGCTCGGCGCTGGCCATGATGTAAACGGCAGGTTGCCGTTGAGCCATCCATGCTCTCCTTCCAAGATGCAGAACCTGAAAACAATAGCCTCACCCTCCCTCAAGGCCGTCATTCCCGCGAAAGCGGGAATCCATTTTGCTCTGATGCAAAGGCGAAGGTGGATTCCCGCTTTCGCGGGAATGACGGCACAAGGAAAGCTGAGGCAGCTAAACCCTCACCCCATCACCGCCGCCTGCTCCAACTCCACCCGCAGCGTCTTCACCAATTCCATGCGCGCCACTTCAAACTGGTCCTCGCGACGCAGATCCTTTACCGTCACCACGCCCTTCGCCAGCTCGTCCTCACCCAGCACGATCACAAAGCGAATACCTGCGCGGTCCGCATACTTGAACTGCTTGCCAAGCTTGCCGCCTTCCAGCACCACCTCCGTGGCAATACCCGCCGTGCGCAATTCGCTCGCCAGCGCCAGATAGGCCGGCAACCGCGCCGCATCCATCTGCGTGACCAGCACATCCACCGTACTGCGCGCCGTGTTGACCAGGCCGGCATCGCGCAGCTGCCAATAAAGGCGCGTCAGGCCAATGGAAATACCGACGCCCGGCAAGTGCGACTTGGTGTACTGGCCGGCCAGGTTCTCGTAGCGCCCGCCCGAACAAATCGAGCCGATCTGCGGGTGGTCGTTGAGCGTAGTCTCGTAGACCGTGCCGGTGTAGTAATCCAGGCCGCGCGCGATCGACAGGTTCAGCGCGTAATGCGTTTCCGGCACACCGAAATCGCGAATCAGGCCCAGCACCTCTTTCAGTTCCGCGCGCCCCTGCTCCATCGCCTCGGGGCCCGCGCCCAGCGCATCAAGTTTGTCGAACGCATCCTGCAATGAGGTAGAGCGCACCTGCACGAAATCGAGCACCTTCTGCGCCACTTCCGCGTTGAGGCCAAACGCCTCGCCGGTCAAGGTGCCGCGCACATAATGGGCGCCGCGCTTGTCCAGCTTGTCCACCTCGCGCAGCACCAGCGTCTGCTGCTCCGGATCGGCCACGCCCAGGCTTTCGAAGAACCCGCGCATCAACTTGCGGTTGTTCAGCTGGATGGTGAACGCGCCGATGTTCAGCTCGCGGAACACGCTGTAGATCACCGCCGGCACTTCAGCGTCGTAGCGCACCGACAGGCTGTCCTTGCCGATCACGTCGACGTCGCACTGGTAGAACTCGCGGAACCGCCCGCGCTGCGCACGCTCGCCGCGGTAGACGCGCTGCATCTGGTAGCGGCGGAAGGGAAAGTTGAGATCGTGCTCGTGTTCGGCCACGTAGCGGGCGAGCGGCACGGTAAGGTCGAAGCGCAAGGCCAGGTCCGGCTTCTCGCCCTGCTCCAGCGCGCCGGTCGACTGCACGAAATACACCTGCCGCTCGGTCTCCCCGCCGGTCTTGGTCAGCAGCACATCCGAATACTCGATCACCGGCGTCTCCACCGGCAGGAAGCCGAAGCGCTCGTAGTTGCGACGGATCACGTCGAGCATGCGCTGGAAAGCAATCTGGTCGAGCGGCAATAGCTCGAGCACGCCGGGCATGGTGCGGGCCTGGGTAAGCGCCATGGAATCCTCTGCTTAAGGTGAAAAACGCCGTGGAACGGCAGCCCAGCAGTTTAACAGATGCATCCATCGGCCCTTCCCTCCGCCAGCCGGAATTCCGTCGCAGCCGCTCGCCCTCGCCTGTTGCCAAGGTCATTTAGGACCGTTAAGATACGCGGCTCCCGCGGGGTGTAGCTCAGCCTGGTAGAGCGCTACGTTCGGGACGTAGAAGTCGCATGTTCGAATCATGTCACCCCGACCAAAGTTCAAAAAAAGCCGACCCTTGGGTCGGCTTTTTTGTTGGGTCGGGCCACGCAATCAGTCCTGCAATGGCGTAACAAGATGCGCAGTGGAATCGCCCTGCGCAGCCGTTACAACGAAATTGGCATCCGGCGGCACGGCTGCTTGCACATCGCCAGGCAGCCATGAAACCGGTTGGATCGGCCCAGGATTGTAGGGAAGCAAAATGCGATAGTTATCCATGGGAGGCACACCGTCGGTGACAATGCGGCATGGAACTGGCTGCCGGATGTCCCAATACGGGTCTCCAACATGGCTACCCGTGGAAGGAAGGTTGAAAGTCGCCGATTTCACCCCTTCCATCGCCGCATCCGCAAGCAGATTGCGAAACTTGCTCAGCAGCTTTTCAGGACCGTAAACGTCAAGGTCGACTTGCTCCACGGCAGCCTTTTCAACTTTGCCTTGCCGATTTATCCGCAGTGCCAAGTACGCCGTTCCAGTCACGTGCGATGCTTTGGCGGCGTATGGATAGGTGCCAACAGACCCACCATTTAGATAGGGATGATCGGTAAGCCTCCAACTTGCATCAATGAAGGATGCACGACTGATAGCAATGGAATCGTGCTTATCGTCAACAGGCGTTACAGTAATGCGCAGATACATTATCTCGCGCTGAACCGCATTGACGGGCTTGTCGAAACGGAACTTCCAAGCAGGCACTTTTTTATCAACCAGCCTACGGATGACCTGCGGAATCGTGTCAGCAAGGGCAAGGCCGTGGTCACGTACCGAACCATCGGGAAGCACGTCGATCCAGCCAGTAACAAGCATGCTCGCCTTGCCGACCGCGCGATTCTCGTTGGAACTGGCCAAGGCCGTGCATGCCAACAACCCCAATAACATCCCCGAGAGCCAACGCTTCACGTGCTTTCCCCTTGAAAAAAAACAGAAAACCGGCTACGTAATCTTGAGGTGATCCTTGAGACCGCACTCGTGCGCCACGCTCGAGCTTGGCCTCGATGGAAAAGGTCCTGCGCTACACAACCAGTCTGCTAATCGTTGTGTTTCACATTGACGGTGTGCATCGGACGACATTGACCACTGTCGCAGTCGATCAGGACGCTGTAATCGCCACAAGGCGCAATAAAAGTCGTCGCACCATTGGCTTGCACCACGCCGCAACCCAGTTGGATCGCAACCGCTTGAGCAAGCGGCGTGATGGCGGCGGTGGCAGCGGAGTCTTGTGGCGAGGTAGCGGGTATCGGTGCGGGCGTTGCATCAATTGCAGCCGACGAAGTTGAAGGCGCCTCCGATGATGTAGCCGCCCCCGACTCCGGCGTCGCAACAGCCAGAGTCATTGGTGCAGCTGCCTCGACAGGTGGATCTGCACTGGGAGAAGAAGACTGCGGTGGCGTTGAAACAACAGTTGCCGCGGAAACGCTTGCCTCGGTCGGCGGTTGATTCGGTACCGCCGCAGGGGTGGCGCCAGTAGCTGGCAGCGGAGTGGTTGTGACCAAAGCGGACGCACTCGCCGCTATTACGTCACCGCTTTGCATCCGCTTTGTGACTTCGGCGCGATAGGCGTCCAGACCCTTATCTACTGTCTCTATCCAGTCGCCATCAGTCGCTATCGCGTAGTAATTTTCAACGTGAGTACTCACTGTCACAGGCGCCCCTGTGCCATTGAAGACCAGGTCCGTCGCAATATTGTTACTGAGCGTGACGGCGAAAACGCCAGGCGTGAACCATGACCAGAACTGTTTGATATGAACATCCACTACGAGCGGCGAAGGACCCGCGCCGCTCTCTTCCTTCACTCGATAGCCTGCCTGCTCGAACGCAGCAACGAGGTTCTCCCGAACAGTTCCCTCCACGGTCTGCCCTGGCTGCAGCAACACATCGCCCAGGGCCTTGCCGTAGGTATTGCGTTTGCGGCCAACGGCCCGCGCCTTTATCTCAGCCGTAGCCTTGTCTGCACCACCGAAGCCCAAAGTGGGAGTGCTGGGATCATCCGGAGCCTCCGCAAAAACGCGTTCATCGGTGATCTTGCCGATGACTACCACATGCTGGCCAGATGATTCCGTCGTCGTCGGCGAGACCACCGTGGGGCTATGCAGCTTGATCTCGCTGCGCGACGTGGCGCATCCACTCATAAGCAGTACCGCCGTCAATGCGACGGCAGCCATCAACTTGCGCATCATTTCCCTTCCCCTGTTTTCCTGTCCAAGTTGGACGGCTTTCTTTACCGCTTTTATTCCCTAGACACAAGACCGCAGCTTGCGTATCCCCTCCCGAATCTCCTGCACGCTCGCCCCCGAATAACCCAGGATCACCCCACCCCGCTTCGGTGGCTTCGCATAGCAAATCGACAACGGTCGCGTGGAGACACCCAGCTTGGCGGTCCTGATGGAAAGCGCAACATCATCGACACCGCGCGGCAACAGTGCAGCGAGTTGCATGCCGGCATGGGTACCGATGACTTCCAGTTTGCCCTCCATGTGCTGGTCGATGGCTTCGAGCAAAGCCATGCGGCGTTCGAGATAAAGCGCACGCATGCGGCGGATGTGGCGTGCGAATTGGCCGTCGCGGATGAAGTCGGTGAGTGCGGCTTGGTAGAGCGTGGATGAGAACGTGTCGAAGGCGTCGCGCACGGCAGCGAAGGCGCTGATGAGGTCTTTGGGCACGACGATGTAGCCGACGCGCAGTGCGGGGAACATCACTTTGCTGAAGGTGCCGACGTAGATGACGCGGTCGTCGGTGTCCATGCCTTGCAGTGAAGCGAGTGGTCGGCCGCCGAAGCGGTATTCGCTGTCGTAGTCGTCTTCGATGATCCATGCACCGGTGCGGGCGGCCCAGTTGAGCAACTGCATGCGGCGCGTGGCGCTCATGGTGACGCCGAGTGGAAACTGGTGCGATGGCGAGATGTACGCGGCGCGTGCGTTGCGGCTCAGCTTGATGGCCTGGTCGACGTCCAGGCCTTCGTCGTCGACGGGCACCGGCACGATGTGCGCGCCCACGGTGCGCAATGCCTGGCGTGCGCCGGGGTAGCCGGGGTCTTCCATCCACACGGGGTCTTTCGCTTCCAGCAGCGCGTGGGCGCAGAGTTGCAGGCCGTGTTGCGAGCCGGTGGTGATGATGATCTGCGACGCATCGCAGCGTACGGCGCGCACGGTGGCGAGGTATTCGGCGATGGCTTCGCGCAGTGGCGGGTAACCCATCGGACCGGCGTAGACCATGTGGCCGATGGGCGCTTGCCGCGCATGGCGGTTGACGAGCTTGGCCCACGCCGCGTTGGGGAATTGATCAATGGCGGGCAAACCGACGCGAAAGGCGCCCTGGTTGTTGGCCCAGGTTTGCGGCGGCGTGCGCAGGCTTTCCACGCGCTGGGCGATTTTGCGCGGCGCGCTTTGCGCAAGGCGCTGCGACGTACGTTGGGCTGGATTGACCGGCTTGCTGTCGGTCGGTATCGAATGCGCCACGCAGGTGCCAGCGCCGACGAAGGTTTCCAGATAGCCCTCCGCGAACAACTGCTCGTAAGCGCTGAGCACGGGCACGCGGGAAATGTTGAGTTCCTTCGCCAGGCTGCGGGTGGAGGGTACGCGCTGTCCCGGCCGCAATTGTCCATCGAGGATGGCGCGGCGGAACCATTCGGAAAGCTGGTCGTACATGGGCACGCCGCTGGCGGTATCCAGCGCGATCGGGGGCAGGAAACCCTTGGAGAGCCGTTTCATGCGAGTGGCCTGAAGTGGTTGCCTGGAATGATACCGAAGTGGCTATTTTCGCGAACCACTGGCGGACTTATTTTTTGCCTATTCCCCCACCCAACGCACATGTTCCGGATGGCGAAAGCAGTGCCGCCAGCCGAAGCTTGTCGGTCTACCGATCCAAGGCCAACCATGAGAACGAGGCTACGCACCGCCCTTTTGCTCTGCATGCTCGGCTGTATCGTGCCGCTTCACGCTTTTGCGCAGGAGGCGATGAGCGATGCCTGGTGGACCGGCCCCATGCTGGCGAACTCCGCCGAAACGTTGCCGCCGGGGCATTTTCTGTTCGAGCCTTATCTCTACGACGTTCGCCGTCCGCACACCGATACCTTTGGCTCGAACTCCTACATCCTTTACGGCTTGGCCGATCGGCTTTCGGTCGGCATGATCCCCGTGATCAGCTACAACAAGGTCAGCAACGGGCCGAACAGCTCAAACGTCAACATCGGTGACTGGACGCTGCAGGCGCAATACCGGCTGACGGAATTCCAGCAAGGCAGCTGGATACCGACCACCGCCCTCTTGCTGCAGGAAACCTTGCCGACCGGCAAATACGACCAGCTTGGCAGCCGGCCTGCCAATGGCATGGGCAGCGGTACTTACACGACGACGCTGTGGCTCAATTCGCAGATGTATTTCTGGCTGCCGAATGGACGCATTCTGCGCACGCGCTTCAATGTGTCGCGCTCGTTTTCGCGCAGTGCGTCGGTGAAGGGCGTGAGCGTGTATGGCACGGATCAGGGGTTTAGCGGGCGCGTGAAGCCCGGCAATGGTTTCTTTGCCGATCTCGCTTTTGAATACAGCCTCACGCAGCGATGGGTGCTGGCGATGGATTTCACTTATAGCCATAGCGACAGCACGCGCCTGGCGGGCGTGGATATGGTGGATCCGAACGGTGTGTTCTATCCGCAGGACATGCGGTTGAATTCAGGCACGAGTACGTCGTTTGGCGTGGCACCGGCGATTGAGTACAACTGGTCGCCGCGGATTGGGGTGTTGTTGGGGACGCGGGTGATTTTTGGCGGGCACAACAGCACGGGGAGTGTGACGCCGGCGGTGGCGGTCAATTATGTGTATTGACGCTTGTGCTGCCTGATGCGTGACCTCACCCTGCCGTCATTCCGGCGAAGGCCGGACGAAGCGCGCAGCGCGGAGAACATCCGAAGGATGGCCCCGAAGGGGTGAGCGAAGCGAATCATCCAGTTTAAATAACGCGTCCGAAGGACACTGCATACATTATGCGGAGTGCTTCGCACAGCATGTTTAACTGGATTCCGGCCTTCGCCGGAATGACGGCAGTGGTTACGAAGCAAGTGCCAGCGCGGTGAGCTGATCCAGCTCCGCTTCGTCGAAGCCTGCCTGCAAACGCGCGGGTCGATTGAATGGCCCGCGCAGGTTGCGGCCCAGGTAATCGCGCACGAAGTCGAGAAAGGTTTCGCGCGGATCGACCCCATCGCGTTCGCAGCACCAGGTGAACCAGCGTGTGCCGGCGGCAACGTGGGCCACTTCTTCGCGCAGGATCACTTCCAGTATCGCAATGGTGCTTTCGTCGCCGACGCCGCGCAGGCGTTCGATCATGCCGGGCGTGACGTCGAGTCCGCGGGCTTCCAGTACGCGCGGTACCAGGGCCATGCGCGCGGTGTCGTGGTGGGCGGTTTTCTCCGCCATTTCCCATAACCCGTTGTGCGCATCGAAATCGCCGTACGCGTAACCGAGTTCAGCAAGCCGTTGGGAAAGCATGGCGAAGTGGCGTGCTTCGTCGTTCGCGCAACTGGCCCAGTCGCGGTAGTAGTCCCGCGGCATACCGCGAAAGCGGTAGACCGCATCCCAGGCGAGATTGATGGCGTTGAATTCGATGTGTGCGACGGCGTGCACGAGTGCGGCGCGGCCTTCGGGCGTGCCTAGGCCACGGTTGGGGACTTGGCGTTGCCGGACGAGCCGCGGGAGTGGTGGGCGGCCGGGTGCGGCGATGGGATCGGGTGCCGGAGATGCTGCATCGGGGTGCAATAAACCCGCTTGCAAGGCATTCCAGGTTGCGTGGGTGAGGCGGAGTTTCTCGGCGGGGTCGGTGGCGTCGAGACAGCGCTTGGCGGCGGTGTGGAGGTCGGTCATGGCGTTATGCGTGACTACACGTAAGACCGTCATTCCTGCGAAGGCAGGAATCCATGTTCAGAGGTACATCAGAGCAAAATGGATTCCCGCTTTCGCGGGAATGACGGCCAGGTGGTATTTGAGCTTCATGGCAAGCCTTGGCCCCCCACCCTACCCTCTCCCCGTTATTGATCAAAAATGGGGGAGAAGGAAAAGCAATCAAGCGCTGCGTCGCGCCGCCTTCGCATCGTCCGAACGCAGCATCTCGATCTGCTCCAGATAGTGCTGGTCGAGTCCCGTGATGTACTCGCCGGAGAAGCACGACGTATCGAAATGCTTGATGTTTTCGTTGCCATCCTGTACCGCCCAGATCAGGTCCTTCAGATCCTGGTAGATCAACCAATCGGCGCCGAGTATCTTCTCCACTTCTTTTTCGCTATGCCCCGCCGCAACCAGTTCGGAAGCGGCCGGCATGTCGATGCCGTACACATTCGGATAGCGCACCGGCGGCGCGGCGGAAGCGAAGTACACGTTCCTCGCGCCGGCGTCGCGCGCCATCTGGATGATCTGGCGCGAGGTGGTGCCGCGCACGATGGAGTCGTCCACCAGCAGCACATTTTTCTTGCGGAATTCCAGTTCCACCGGATTGAGCTTGCGGCGCACCGATTTCACGCGCTCGCCCTGCCCCGGCATGATGAAGGTGCGGCCGATGTAGCGGTTCTTGAC
>NZ_DAIOEU010000038.1:0-45444 GCF_036746095.1 Dyella sp. | reverse complement strand
CGATGGCCAGCGCGGTCTTGCCGGTCTGGCGGTCGCCGATGATCAGCTCGCGCTGACCACGGCCGATCGGGATCATCGAGTCCACCGACTTGTAGCCGGTCTGCACCGGCTGATCGACCGACTTACGCCACACCACGCCCGGCGCAACCTTTTCGATCGCTGAGCTGGTCTTGGCATTGATCGGCCCCTTGCCGTCGATCGGATGGCCCAGCGCGTCTACCACGCGGCCAAGCAGTTCCGGACCCGTCGGCACTTCGAGAATGCGACCAGTGGTCTTGGCGACGTCGCCTTCGCGCAGATGCTGGTATTCGCCCAGCACCACGGCGCCGACGGAGTCGCGCTCCAGGTTCAGCGCCAGTGCAAACGCGTTGCCTGGCAGTTCGATCATTTCGCCCTGCATCACGTCGGCCAGACCGTGGATGCGCACGATGCCGTCGGACACGCTGATGATCGTGCCCTCGTTGCGGGCTTCCGCGCCGAGCTTGAACTGCTCGATGCGGTTCTTGATCAGTTCGCTGATCTCGGACGGATTGAGAGTGGTGCTGGACATGGTCGTGATCCTAAATATGTATGCTTAATTTGTAAGCGCGCTGGCCAGGCGCTGCAGGCGACCGCGGGCGGAGCCGTCGATCACTTCACTGCCGGTATCGATCACCACGCCCGCCAGCAGCGAAGGATCGACCTGGGTTTCCAGTTCAATCTCGCGCTTGAAGCGGCGCTTGAGCGAGGCCTTGATCTGCTCGGCCTGTGCGGCATCCAGCGCCATCGCGCTGGTTACTTTCACCAGCAGTTGCGACTCGGATTCGCGCTTGTAGGTTTCATACAGAGCGGCCACTTCCGGCAGCAGTGACAAGCGATGCCGCTCGGCCAGTTCGGTAAGGAACTTGCCGAAGGCGTTATCCGCTTGCGTGCCCTCGGGCAGATGCAGTGCGACGAGCTGTGACGGCTGCATCCGCGGGTCATTGGTGAGCGCAGCCACGCGCGCGTCCTGGGCCACCTGCGCGGCAAATGCCAACGCTTGCGACCAGACGCCGAGAGTGCCCTCGGCCCGCGCCAACTCGAAGGCGGCGCGGGCATAGGGACGGGCGAGGGTAATCGACTGGGCTGCCATCGATCAGATCTCGGTGGCAAGCTGGTCGAGCAACGCCTTGTGCGTCGTCGCGTCGATCTCACGCTGCACGATCTTCGAGGCACCCTGCACGGCAAGTGCACCGACGCGCTCGCGCAGATCTTCACGTGCACGCTGCGCCATCGAGGCGATCTCGTCCTGCGCGGCTGCCTTCAGACGGTTGATTTCCGCCACGGCATCGGCACGGGCCTTGTCCAGAATCTGGTTGGCCTGTTGCTGCGCGCGATCGATGATCTCGCTCGCCTGCTGGCGAGCCTGCTTGATCTCGCCGGCCGCCTTGTTGTCGGCTTCCCGCAATTCGGCATGCGCGCGCTCGGCCGCATTGAGGCCTTCGGCGATCTTCAGCTGGCGCTCTTCGATGGCCTTGGTGATATGGGGCCAAATGAAGTGCACGCAGAACCAGATCAGAATGGCGAAGGCGATCATTTCGCCGATCAGAGTGGCATTGAATTCCATCGCTGCGTTACCTGTACCTACGTAGTGTTATGGGCTCAACACCCTGAGGATCCTGGCGCCGCGTGTGCAGCGCCAGGCTCCACGCGGCTTAGTGGCCTGCGGCAACAGCCAGCTTCGAAAGAAGCGGGTTCGCCACGGCGAAGTACATCGCCAACGCCACGCCGATCAGGAACGCCGCGTCGATCAGACCAGCCAGCAGGAACATGCGGCCTTGCAGCAGCGGGACAAGCTCAGGCTGGCGAGCGGCGGCTTCGAGGAACTTCGAACCCATGATGCCGATACCGATACAAGCGCCCAGTGCGCCGAAACCGATGATCAAGCCAAGAGCGATGGCGGTGAAGCCCTGGACCTGAGCAATGTGAGCAACTAGTTCCACGATGATCTCCTCAAGAAAAAGAAAGCAGTAGTTCTAACGAAGGTGAACGAAATCAATGGTGATCGTGAGCCATCGAGATATACACGATGGTGAGCACCATGAAAATGAAGGCCTGAATCGAAATGATCAGGATGTGGAAGATGCCCCACACCGTGTAGCCGATGATGCCCATGCCGAAGAGCAGCCAGCTGCCTGCGCTGAACAGGCCGGCGATCAGCATGAACACCAGCTCGCCTGCGTACATGTTGCCGAACAGTCGCATGGCCAGGCTAACCGGCTTGGACGCCAGCTCGACCAGATTCAGCGCGAAGTTGAAGGGCGCGAACCACTTGCCGAAGGGCGCCGTAAACAGTTCGTGCATGTAGCCGCCAAAGCCCTTGGCCTTGAAGCTGTAGAAAATCACCAACAGCAGCACGGTGAGGGACATCGCGAATGTCATATTGACGTCGGCGGTCGGCACGGCGCGGAAATGGCTAACACCGAACTTTTCGGTGATCCAGGGAAGCAGGTCGACCGGCAACAGATCCATGGCATTCATCAGGAATACCCAGATGAAGACCGTCAGAGCCAACGGGCCGAGAAAGCGGCGGTCACCATGGAAGACGTCCTTGACCTGGCCGTCCACGAACTCAAGCACGATTTCAAGAAACGCCTGGCCTTTGCCCGGCACCCCTGCGGTGGCTTTGCGCGCGTATAGCCAGAACCACAAACAGAAGATGATGCCAAGGACCAACGACACCGATACGGAGTCGAGATGGAACGACCAAAACCCATTTGGGCTGACCTGGAAATTCAGGTGCGTCAAATGGTGCTGGATGTATTCGGTAAGACCGCCCTGCGGCTCGCTTGCCATCTCTTAACCCTTAAATCTGAATGCCAGCAGATTAACCGCGTACGCAGCCGCCAGCCCCGTAATGGCAGCCAGCGGCGGCAATTTCCATTGAAACATGATCGCGATCATCCCCCCGATGATCACCATCCATTTCAGGATCATGCCCGTCAGCAGACGCCCAAGCGCCATACCGGCGCCGCTCACCTGGCTGAAAACCCTCAGTGAAAGCAGCGCAGTACCTGCCGCCACGATCACTGCCCCAGCCGCCGCCGCTATCGCCTCCCGGCGCCCCTGCGCCGCGAAAACGAGGCCCACGATGACCGCAACGACTAGCTGCCATAGCAGCAATCGCAGGGCAAGACGTCGGCCAGAAGCAAGACTGTTGAGCACGTGAGGTTCCCGCGGTGTCGCTAGGCAATCAAACCCGCCACGGGTCACGATCCAATCTAAAAAAGTATATCAGCGCAGCTTTTGAGCCAGCAAGACGAGTTCGTGCGACACGTGGTCTCGGGGACGCTGCAGACAAGAGAAGGGCCGGACGCGATACGTCCGGCCCCGAGGGCATACCGCAAGGGGAGCTGCGCTATGCCGGAGAGAATTACTTGGCGGCAGCCGCGGCTTTCTTGATCGCGGCGACCGGAGCGGCTACGGCCTCGTTGGCGGCCTTCTGCTGTTCCTGGACCAGGGCATTGAGCGATTCGGCCGTCTTCTGGGCCACAGCGACCACTTCCTTGGTGACGGACACCGCGCTCTCGGCCTGCTCACGGCTCAACGAGGCGCCTTTTTCCCACAGGCCGCGCAGCGCGTCGATGTCGCGCACTTCAACTGCCTGTGCAATGAAGTCAGCCGTCACCTGCGCCTGCTTTTCCAACGCGGCGAGCTGCAGTTCTGCAACCTGCTCCAAACCCTTGATGGCCAGGGCATGAGCCTTGAAGGCGTTGTCGGACAGCTGCTTGGCATAAGCGAAAATCTGGGTGTTCAGTTGCTGTGTCATGGCTTTGTCCCTCGCGGGGGGATTAAGGAGTGTGGATCAAAGCCTAGCAGAGCATTTTGTGCGCTGCAATATGTTTTTTGTTAAGAGACTCTGCTGTCACAAAAATTTCAATTCCCGCGCGAGGTTAGTGACGGATTCGTGAATATTGCGACGCGTCAAAAACTATCCCGCGAACAGCTCGCCCCGGACGTGCACGTCTCATGGACGACTACTTTGTCCAGTCCCGGCAAGGTGGGCTCGAGGCGCTGCCAGATCCAGCGCGACAGCGTTTCACTGGTGGGATTCTGGAGGCCTTCGATGTCGTTGAGATAGTGGTGGTCCAATTGCTCATAAAGCGGCGCAAAGGCGGTCTTGACGTCGGCGAAATCCATCACCCACCCCAGCTTGGAATCAGGCTCGCCCCGCACATGGATTTCGATGCGGAAGGAATGGCCATGCAGCCGCGCGCATTTGTGCCCCTCGGGCACATTCGGCAGGCGATGGGCGGCTTCGATCTGGAAAACTTTGAAGATGTGCATGCGAGCATTTTACCTGTTCCCGCATGCACCCTTTCGCATGCGCCGTCTTCTAGACCTGGCCGTTCCGTGCAATCGAGCGCCACACGTGACCCGGATCAAGCAGGCGCTGCTGGCTCGCCGGACCTTCGGAACCGGCCGCGTAGAAATCCGGCGGGCCGCTTTGCCACGCATCGAGCACAGGCATCAGCAGCTTCCACGCCCACTCCACTTCGTCGAACCGCAAGAAGTGCGTGCGATCGCCACCGATGGCGTCGGTGAGCAACTGTTCGTAGGCTGAAAATTCGCGATCTTCCGGACTGGCGTAAGGCGCAGTCAGCACCACGGGCCGGCCAGCCAGATCGAGGCCCGGCCGCTTGGCCGTCACCAGCAGATCCATCTGTTCCGTCGGCCGAATGCGGAAGATCATCCAGTTGTTGCCCGCGTGCACCGCCTTGGGCAAAGCGCCAGGCACTTCGCGGAATTGCACGGCGATTTCCGAGTAATTGGTCGCCAGCCGCTTGCCGCTACGCAAATAGAACGGCACGCCACGCCAGCGCCAGTTGTCGATTTCCAAACGCAGCGCCGCAAAGGTTTCCGTGCAGGAACCCCGTGCGATGTCCGGTTCGCTGCGATAAGCCGGAACTTTCTTGCGCCCGATCTGGCCAGCGCGATATTGCCCGCGCACGGCGTGTGCCTCGACCGTGGCCGGCGTGATCGGCACGGTCGAGCGCAACACCTCGACCTTGTGATTGCGCAGTACTTCCGGATCCCACTCCGCCAGCGGTGCCATCGCCGTCAGACTGAACAACTGCATCAAGTGGTTCTGCAGCATGTCGCGCAGCGCACCGGCCTTGTCGTAGTAGGCCGCACGCTTTTCCACGCCCAGCGTTTCTGCATAGGTGATCTGCACCTGAGCGATATGTTGCGCATTCCAGATCGGCTCGATGAAGCGATTGGCGAAGCGGAACACCATCAGGTTCTGCGTCGTTTCCTTGCCCAGGAAATGGTCGATGCGCAGGATCTGCTCCTCTTCCCAATGCGCATGCATCGCCTGACGCAAGGCTTGAGCGGAAGCAAGGTCGGTACCGAACGGCTTCTCGACGATCAAGCGCCGCCAGCCGTTGCGAGGCGCCTTGGCAAAGCCTGCCTGGCCAAGCGCCGTAGCGGCCACGCCGAACAACGGCGGCGGCAGCGCCAGGTAGAACAACGTAGCCGGACTCAACCTGTCCTTCAGTGCGGACAAATGTCCAGCGTCCAGCTCCCCGCCTAAGTAATCGAGCTGCTGGCGAAAGCGATTCCACTGCGCCGGCTTGTAGTCCGGCGCAAAGGATTGCAGTGCCTTCTGGATATGCCGCTCGAAATGCTCGCGGCTCCAACCTTCCTTTGCGTAACCCACGATCCGCAGGTCACGCGTCAAACCCAATGCATGCAGGCGATACAACGCCGGCATCAATAAGCGCTTGGTGAGATCGCCGCTTGCGCCCAGAATCACCAGCGTCGTGGCCATATTTTTCAGTCCTTGTTGCCGGTCTTCTCTTGATGTCCGCCAAAGGCATGCCGCATCGCCGACATGACTTTGTTGGCGTAGAGGTCGTTGCCCTGCGAAGTAAAGCGGCCAAACAACGCGGCCGTCAGCACCGGCACCGGCACGCCTTCATCGATCGCAGCTTGCGCCGTCCAGCGCCCTTCGCCGGAATCGGAAACGCGTCCGGCGTAACTCTGCAGTTCTGGATCACGCGCCATTTCCGCGGCGGTGAGATCGAGCAGCCATGAACCGACCACGCTGCCGCGGCGCCACAGTTCGGTGATGTCGGCAATCGGAAAGTCGTACTGGTAGAGCTCAGGGCGCTCCAGCGGCGCCGTTTCCGCGTCGGCGGTGCGCTTCTGCTTGCCGGCATTGGCGCCCTTCAACACATTCAGGCCTTCCGCGTACGCTGCCATCAAGCCGTATTCGATGCCGTTGTGAACCATCTTGACGAAGTGCCCGGCGCCGTTCGGACCGCAATAGAGATAACCTTTTTCGGCCGACGAGGGATCGCCGCTGCGAGTCTCGCTGCGCGGCGCGGCATCAACCCCCGGCGCCAGCGCGGCAAACGCGGGCTCCAGCCGTTTGAAGGCGAGTTCGGGGCCGCCGATCATCTGGCAATAGCCGCGTTCGCGCCCCCACACGCCGCCGCTCACGCCGACGTCCACGTACATCACCTGATGCTTGCCCAGGGCTTCGGCACGACGCAAATCTTCCACGTAGTGCGAATTGCCGCCATCGATCACGGTGTCGCCTGCATTTAGTAAGGGCACGAGTTGGTCGAGCACCACATCCACCACGGCGGTGGGCAACATCAGCCACACCGCGCGCGGTCCGTCCAGCTTGGCGACCAGGTCCTGGATCGATGCCGCCGCCGTCGCACCATGGCTGGCCGCTTCCTGGCGTGCATCGACATGCGTGTCGAACACCACGCAATCGACGCCCGCCTCCAGCATGCGACGCACCATGTTCAGGCCCATGCGGCCCAAGCCGACGAAACCCAGTTGCAACTTCTGTGCTGTCCCGGCACTCATGTCCTGTTCTCCCATGCACGGAATCCGCCTGCGAACGCATTGTGGTTGTCACCACGCCGCACATTGGCAGGGAGTTCATCAAGATGACGCACGTTGCCGCCGCCGAGCACCACGTAATCGGGCTCCAGCGCGGCCTGCAGTTGTTCGATCACGTCGAACACGTGTGCGTGCCATTTTTTCTTGCCCATCTTCTTCAGGCCACGCGCACCGACGTAGTCTTCGAAGGTGCCTTTCTTGTAGGGCAGATGCGCCAGCTCCATCGGCTCGACAATGCCGTCGACGATGAAGGCCGAACCCAATCCTGTTCCCAAGCCGAGGAACAGCATACGGCCCCCTTCGTAACTGCCGAGTGCCTGCATGGCAGCGTCATTGATCAGCTTCACCGGACGGCCAAGCGCGCTGCCGAAATCGAAACCGACCCAGCCCTTGCCGAGGTTGTAGGGTTCGCGCGCGATGCGCTCGTGCACGACCGGACCGGGATAGCCAATGGTCACCGCATCGTATTTCCAGCCGCGCATGGCCGGACGCAATTGCTTGATCATGTCGGCCGGCGTGAGTTTGCGGCTGGACTTGATCTCCACTTCGCGCTTGTTACCGCTCACCATTGCCTTGACGTGGGTGCCTCCGACATCGATGACCAGCACCTTCTGTTGGGATGCCACTGCTGGTGCAGCATTGGTTTCTTCCGTCTTGCGGCGCGCCTTGCGGTACCAGGCAATCGCTGCATTGGTGGCGCTGTCATGATGGAGCGCCTTACGCGGCGATTCGATCTCATCCACCACGCGCAACGCAAGCTGCTTGCCGAGCTCCACACCCCATTGGTCGAATGGATTGATGTCCCAGATCGCCGCCTGGGTGAACACGATGTGCTCGTAGAGCGCCACCAGCGCACCCAGCGCGTGCGGCGTAAGGCGATCGGCCAGCAGCAGGCTGGAAGGACGATTGCCTTCGAAGACGCGATGCGGCGCCAGGCTCTCGTCGATGCCTTCCGCCCGCACCTGCTCCAGCGTCTTGCCCATGGCCAGCGCTTCGGCTTGCGCAATCATGTTTGCCAGCAGCAAATCATGATGGCGGCCGTACGGATTCAGCGATTGGCCGAAGCCGACGAAATCGCAAGGAATCAGCCGCGTGCCCTGATGGATGAGCTGATAGAACGAATGCTGCCCGTTCGTGCCCGGCTCGCCCCAATACACCGGGCCGGTGGCGACATCCACATGCGCGCCATCGATGGTGACGTGCTTGCCGTTCGACTCCATCGTGAGCTGCTGCAGGTAAGCCGGAAAGCGCTTGAGGTATTGCTCGTACGGCAGCACCGCCTGCGTTTCCGCGTCGAAGAAGTCGGTGTACCACAAGCCCAGCAGCCCCATGATCACCGGCAGATTGCGTTCCAGTGGCGCGGTACGGAAATGCTCGTCCATCGCATGAAAGCCGGCGAGCATGTCGGCGAACGCATCCGGGCCGATGGCGATCATGGTGGACAGGCCGATCGACGAATCCATCGAATAACGGCCGCCGACCCAATCCCAGAAGCCATACATCTGCTGGGTGGAAATGCCGAACTCTTCCACGGCCTTTGCGTTGGTGGACAGCGCGACGAAGTGCTTTGCCACCGCGCCCTTGTCGCCATGGGCCGCCTTCATTAACCAATCGCGCGCACTGTGCGCATTGGTCATGGTTTCCAGCGTGGTGAACGTCTTGGACGCGACGATGAAGAGTGTTTCGTCCGGACGCAGGTCGTGCACCGCTTCGGCAAAATCGGTGTAGTCGACATTGGAGACGAAGCGCACCGTCAACTTGCGATCGGTGTAGTGACGCAAGGCTTCGTACGCCATCACCGGTCCCAGATCGGAACCCCCGATGCCGATATTGACGATGTTGCGAATCGGCCGGCCGGTAAACCCCAGCCAGCTTCCTTCGCGAATGGCGCTGGCCAATTCGCGCATGCGCTTGAGCACCGCATGCACCTCGGGCACCACGTTGACGCCATCGACCTTGATCACCTTGCGCGCCGGTGCACGCAAGGCGACGTGCAAGGCAGCACGCTGTTCGGTGGTATTGACCTTCTCGCCGGCAAACATGGCATCGCGGCGTGCTTCCACGCCACATTCGCGCGCCAGCGCGAACAGATCCTCAAGCGTCTGGTCATTGATGCGATGACGGGCATAGTCGAGCCGCCAGCCCGCGGCCTCGGCGCGATAGCGCTCGGCGCGGCCCGGATCGGCTGCGAACATGTCGCGGAGATGTTGTGTTGCCAGTTCCTGGCTGTGTGCTTGGAGTGCCTGCCACGCCGCCTTCTCGCGCAATGCGCTCATGCAACGGCCCCTATGCGCTCGCTCACGGTATCGACCAGTTCGTGCCAGGACTTCACGAAGGAATCGGCGCCTTCCTGCTGCAACACCTTGGCGAGCGGCTCGACCTGGATACCATGCGCTTCGAACTGCGCCAGCGTGCTGGCCGCGCTGGGATCGTCCAGCGTCATCAGCCGCTCCGCCTTGCCGTGATCGGCAAACGCCAGCAGGGTCTTTTCCGGCATGGTGTTGACGGTGAGCGGCGCGATCAGGTTTTCGATGTACATCACATCGCTCGCCTTGGGATCCTTGGTGCCGGTACTGGCCCACAGCAGGCGCTGCACACGCGCGCCGGCGTTCTGCAAGCGCTGCACGCGTGGCGAATCGATCAGTTCGCGGTACTTCGCATAGATCCGGGCGCAGACGGCAAAGCCGAGCTTGTTGTGCAAGTCGGTCGGCACCTTGTCCGCCACCTTGACGTCCCAGCGGCTGATGAACACCGAGGCGACCGATGCGATGTCCAGGTCCAGGCCCGCCGCGTGACGGCGTTCCAGGCCGCGCAACCATGCTTCGGCAGCCGCCTGGTATTGCTCGGGCGAGAACAGCAGCGTGACGTTGATCGGCACGCCGCGGAAAATCAGTTCCTCGATCGCCGGCACACCAGCCGGCGTACCCGGCACCTTGATGAAGAGATTATGCACCGCGGCCTGCTTGTGCAGCATTACCGCCTGCTCGATCGTGCGCTGCGTGTCGTCCGCCAGCAGCGGCGACACTTCCAGCGATACCCAGCCGTCCACGCCATGCGTCTGCTGGTACACCGACTCGAAAATCGCCGCCGCGCGACGCAGGTCATCGATGGCCAAGCCGAAGAACACCGTCTCCGGATCGGTGTTGCCGATCCCGCGAATGGATGCATCGTAGTCTTTGCCAGCCTTGATGGCCTGGGCAAAGATGGTCGGGTTGGAGGTGAGGCCGGTCACGTGCTTCTGCTCGCGATAGCCGAGCAAGGTGCCGTCACCCAGCATGCCGCGGGTGATGTTGTCCAACCACAGACTCTGTCCGAGCCCATGGAGCGTGCGGGTCGGTTGTTCCATTGCAGTACTCCTTCGTGAAATGAGGCGGGTATTCGATCGGCCGCAACGGCAGAGTTTTGACCCCGCCGCGGCGTCACCTGGCAGGGTAGCAAGACGGATGTCACGGTCTGATGACCATCGGAACTATACGCCCGTAGGGCGCGGCTCCGGTACCCGGCCGCAGTGACGTCGGGGACTTACTTTAGTGCCAGCAGCAGACCACCCCCATCGCTGCATGGCTATGCATTGCGTCGCTTGCTAAACGCTCGCAGAAGCATGCAAGCAAAACGCTTTAGCGCGCACAATCCACCTGTCCACGCACGCTCCCCCCATCCATGTCGTCTGTAGCGCCACATGGCATGCAACACGCACAGATTGGAAATGACATTAATCCCGGAAGATCGTGCATGCCGCTGTCGCAACTTACGTATAGACGTGCTCCGCAAAAATAAATGCACCTCGCGCGACTTAAGGCGGTCACGAGCGCAACGGATGGCAATGCTTCTTTGCGAATCCAGATCGGTATGCTGGAACGCTTTACGCCACAAAGTCCATGAGCACGCACACGAGGACTCATAAATTTCGCGTTCGCAAAGATTGCAAACTGCTTAACCAGATGCGAACAAGGGCGCCAGTAGCCTGAACTTCCGCGACGCACCATCGAGGCATGTTCATGAATCCCACGATGTACGACCTGCCGCTTTTCCACGTGGATGAAGACCCCGAAGCCCGTCGTATCTCCACCGAACCCGCAGAGGGTTACGTGTTGGACCCTTGGTCGGGCCTGTATCTGGAAACCGAGCTGGCATACAAGGACCGCCTGGCCCTGAAAGAGCCGGCATGACGAAGTTCTTGAGCAGTCGCCGCTCCGCATGGGGACATCACAAGCCAGATAGTCGGCGCCGATCGTTAGAGACGATCAGTGTGCGGCGTGATGCGAAAAGGATGTGGTGGCTATGGGTGGACTCGAACCACCGACCCCAGCATTATGAGTGCTGTGCTCTAACCGGCTGAGCTACATAGCCAAGGGGTGCGCCCTCCGGGATCCGGAACGGGCTTCTAATCAGGCGGGGCGCGGCAGTTTAATCGGGCTGCCCTTGTGGTTCAAGTAGTCGGCTTGCTCCGGCTTTGTGGGCTGTGGTTGAATCGATCCAGGGTCACGCATGCTGACGTCTGGCATAGACTGCGGCAACAGGGCCCGAGGAGGTTGGATGATCGACGCAGATGGCTACCGTCCGAATGTTGGCATCGTGCTGCTAAACGCAGACGGCCGGCTGTTCTGGGCGCGTCGTGTCCATCGCGACGGCTGGCAGTTCCCCCAGGGCGGCATGCGCAGCGACGAAACCCCGCTGGAAGCCATGTACCGCGAGCTGGAGGAGGAAACCGGCCTTATGCCCGGGCATGTGGAGGTGCTCGCCAGCACTCGCGGCTGGCTGCGCTACAAGCTGCCCAGCCGCTACATCCGCCACCATCAGCATCCTACGTGTATTGGCCAGAAGCAGGTCTGGTTCCTGCTCAAGCTGGTCGGCGGCGAAGACGCACTCTGTCTCAATGCCTGCGAGAAGCCCGAGTTCGACCTGTGGCGCTGGGTCGATTTCTGGTATCCGGCCGCCCATGTGGTGAACTTCAAGCGCGATGTCTATCACCGCGCCCTGCGCCACTTCGCGCCATTGGTGGAAACCGCGCTGAGCATCCAGCTCGGGCCGCAACCGCACTCGCAAAACCGGCCCGGCCGGGGCCGCTGCGCTGCCTGAACTGGCGCCCTTGGCGGCGGTCGAACTCTAGTTGACAATCATTCGCATTCGCGTTGAAATGCGCGCCATGTACATCTGCCTCTGCAACGCCGTTACCGATCACGACATTCGCCGCGCCGCCGCGGATGGCGTCCGCAGCTTTGCCGAGCTGCAGGCTCGTACCGGGTGCTCCGATTGCTGCGGCTGCTGTGAAACCGAAGCCCGGGCCACGCTCGCGACAGCGGTCGAACAGGTCACGCTGGACCTCCCCGTTTTCGTCACCGCCTGAGCGCGCGTCCCATTGGCTTGTCCGAACGCCATCGCCACTCGGCGATGGCGTTTTTCGTGATGAATCATTCTCATTGCGACACCGCTCGCAACGAGCTCGTATAGTTCCGCATCAAACCCCCGTTACGGAGAACAACCATGAAGGGTGACGCCAAGGTCATCGAGTTCCTCAACAAGGTGCTCTACAACGAACTGACCGCGATCAACCAATACTTTCTGCATGCCCGCATGTACAAGAACTGGGGTTATCAAGAACTCGCCGAGCATGAATACAAGGAATCGATCGACGAGATGAAGCACGCCGACCGCCTGATCGAGCGCATCCTATTCCTGGAAGGCCTGCCCAACCTGCAACACCTGGGCAAGCTGCGCATCGGCGAGAACGCGCTCGAGTGCATCCAATGCGATCTCGATCTGGAGCTGGCTGCCGTGCAAGACCTGCGCGCCGCGATTGCACACAGCGAAGGCGTGGCCGATTACGTCAGCCGCGATCTGTTCCGCTACATCCTTTCTGCTGAAGAAGAGCACATCGACTGGCTGGAAACGCAGCTCAGCCTGGTGAAGGACATCGGTGCCGAGCGCTACCTGCAATCGAAGATGGAAAGTTAAGGCAAGAAAACGTCAGCATGTTCCTTTGCTCGCCTACGCATGCATCAAGCGCCTGTGTGCTTGATGCATGAACGAACCATGCGGCCTGCACTGACAGGTTTCTGCGCAGAAAAGTTAAGAAGCTATTCGCTGATCGCGCAGCAGGGCGATCTGCCGCACAAAGCGGCTCCTGCTTTCTTGACGGTGTCATCACGGACGGGCTATATCCACCGTTTGCCCGCCAGAGCCACGCATGGCTTCCCGTCCACCGCCCCGCTACGTGGTTCGTCCGCACGACGCTGTCAGCCAGCGTCGCCGCATGCTGTGGCTGGGATTGGCGTGGCTCGGCAGCTTGATCCTGGTGGCGATCATTACCGCGTTGCTGAGCGGTGCATGGAAAAGCGTCGGCCCCAATTTGACGGACCGGCGTGCGGTGCGCGCACTCACCGCCGAGAACGAACAGCTCAAACAGCAGGTCGCCAACGTGC
This sequence comes from Dyella sp., assembly GCF_036746095.1. Taxonomy (NCBI): domain Bacteria; kingdom Pseudomonadati; phylum Pseudomonadota; class Gammaproteobacteria; order Lysobacterales; family Rhodanobacteraceae; genus Dyella; species Dyella sp. The sequence goes on along the minus strand of NZ_DAIOEU010000038.1, from coordinate 32,143 downwards.
AGCGCTCGCAGCAAGTGGGCGACGTCGCCAACCAAGCGCTGCGCAAAACCATTTCCCAGCGCGATGAAGAAATCAGCGGCCTGCGCGCCGACCTCGGTTTCTACTCGCGCCTCGTCGGCGGCGATGCGCAACGCGAAGGGCTGAAGGTACAAGAGGTTTCCCTGCAGCCGGTCACGCATGCGTCCGCGTGGAACCTCACCATCAGCCTCACGCAAAACGTCAAGCGCGACGACGACACCCACGGCACCGCCGTCGTCACGGTGGAAGGCCTGCGCAACAACAAGGTGGTGCAGCTGGATTGGGCCACGCTAGGCGACGCTGCCGAGAAGAACGGCATCCCGTTCCGCTTTCGCTACTTCCAGCAATTGCACGCCACCATCGCGCTGCCTGCCGATTTCCGCCCGACCAGCCTGCACGTCACGGTCAGGCCCGAGAACGGCGATCCGGTCAGCCGCGCCGTCACCTGGAGCGACGCCCTCTCCAGCCCTGTCACGATCACCCAAGGGGAATCCGATGCTCAGCCGTAAACGTAACGAACCCACCTCGTCCTCCTCCCGCCATGCCGAGACCAGCCTGATCTCGCAAGGCACCATCATCCGCGGCGACATCCGCTTCACCGGCACGCTGCACGTGGAGGGCCGCATCGAGGGCTCGGTGCTGGGCGAGGGGCCGAATGCGGTGTTCACGCTGAGCGAACACGGCCAGGTGCAGGGCGAGGTACGCGTACCGCACGCGATGATCAATGGCCACGTGCATGGCGACATCTACGCCAGCGAGCGCCTGGAACTGGCCGCGCAGGCCCGCGTGGTGGGCGACGTTCGCTACAGCTCGCTGGAGATGGCGGCCGGCGCGCAGGTAAACGGCCGCATCGCCCACCAGGGCGAGGAACATGTCCATCGCGAACTGCCAGCCCCGGAAGTTCGCAACGAAGCAGCAACCGCCTGAACAACCCGGCGCGGGATCCGGGCTCCAGCTGATATGCTTGAGCCCGCAGAACCACGGCCCCATATATTCGCGCTATGGAAACCATCGTAGCCATTCCCGATTACCGCCAAGCCGGCGCGCCGCTCGTCTTTACCGAGGCCGCCGCGCGCAAGGTGCATGAACTCATCCAGGAAGAAGGCAATCTTGAGCTGAAGCTGCGCGTGTATATCACCGGCGGCGGTTGCTCAGGCTTCCAATACGGGTTCACCTTCGATGAAACGCAGGCGGAAGACGATTTCGCGCTTGCCCGCGAAGGCGTCACCCTGCTGGTCGACCCGCTCTCGCTGCAATACCTTACCGGCGCGGAGATCGACTACACCGAGAACTTCAGCGGTTCGCAGTTCGTCATCCGCAACCCGAACGCCAAGACCACCTGCGGCTGCGGCTCTTCCTTCTCCACCTAAATACACCTCGGCCGGTCCGGATGATTGCGACGAAACTGAACACGTTCGCCGGACTCAGCCTGATTCTCGACCGCGTTGCCGAACAGCGCGACGCCGTCGACTGGGTTGCGGCCAAGGTCATGGCGCCCGATGCGCGCTATCTGCTGTTGGACGCCGCCGGCGACGCCTTTTTGCACCATGAAGAAGAAACCCTACGCTGGCTCGATGCCAGCGAACGGGCGCACCTGCTATCGCACGCATCCTGGAGCCTGATGGGCATTGTCGACGGGCAGCCCCATTTCATGCTGCTGCTCGACGAGAACGATGACGTTGCTGCGCTTGAAGCCGCGTTGGATGCAAGGCGCATGGGGCTGCGCGAAGCGGGCCTGCTGCTGCCCGCCGATGAAGCCGGCCTGTTCGCCTATGCCAAAGGGCTTGCCCACTGGCAACGCGAAACCCGTTTCTGCGCACGCTGCGGTGCACCGGTGCAACTGGTTTCCTCCGGCCACCGTGCGCAATGCACGAATGGCGACTGCGGCCGCCTGCACTTTCCGCGCACCGATGCGGCCATCATCGTGATCGTCGAACACCAGGGCGCCTGCCTGCTTGGACGCCAAGCCGGCTGGCCGCCGGGGCGCTATTCCACCCTTGCCGGTTTTGTCGAACCGGGCGAAGCACTGGAAGACGCGGTGCGGCGCGAAGTCGCCGAAGAAGCCGGCGTGATCGTGGGCGACGTGCATTACCACTCCTCGCAGCCGTGGCCGATGCCGGCATCGCTGATGGTCGGCTTCACGGCCGCTGCACTGTCTCCCACCATCCGGTTGCGCGATGGCGAACTGGAAGACGCGCGCTGGTTCACGCCGCAGCAAATCATCGACGCGCTGGCCGACGGCAGCCTGAAGACGCCGACGCGGCTTTCCGTGTCATACCAGTTGCTCTCGCACTGGCTGCAGCAGCGCGCAGGCCTGGACCTGGATGAACTGGTAACGCGCTGAGTGGCCACGCTGGCTCGTGAACGAGCCACATCACTCGCATACAATCGCAGCCATCCACGGGAGTCCTTAAGTTCATGGCCATTCACCTGCTTGCCGCGCTGATCGCTCTGGGATTGCTGCACTTGCAGCCGCAGCTCGCCTGCTGGCGCGGCGATGCCGGCTTCCGGCGCTGGGTCCACCAGCTGGGCGATACCAGCGGCGCCGGACGCGTAGTGATCACCTTGTTGGTACCCGTCGTCGTCTGCGCGCTGGCGATCTGGCTGCTGCATCGACTGCCGCTTTCTGCGCTTCTGCTGCTGCTCTTCTCGCTGGCCGTGCTGCTGTTTTCGCTTGGGCCACACCCGTTCGAAGCCGACCTGGTTGCCATTCTCAAGGCGCCCGATCAAAGCAGCCGCGAAGCCGCCGCGCAGGTGCTGTCGGACGATGGCGAAACGGTAGCCTGGCGCACGGCGGATCTTGGCGAAGCGACTGCCTATGCCGCATTGCGCCGGCGCTTCGGCGTGCTGTTCTGGTTCTTCGTGCTCGGCCCGATCGGCGCCCTGCTCTATCGCCTGGCACGGCAACTGGGCCACGATGCCTCGCTGGCGCTGGACGCCCCGGCTCGCACCAAGGCGCGCTACGTCGCCAATGCATTGGATTGGTTGCCAGCGCAATTGCTGGTGTTCACGCTTGCTCTCGTCGGGCACTGGGATGCGGTGATCGGCGCGTGGCGTCGCTGGCACCAGCAGGCGGCGCCCAATAGCTGGTATCTGTCCAATCCGGATTTTCTCGGAGCTGCGGCGCGAGCGGATGTGTTGACGGATATCGAAGGTGGCGATGGGTTTGTGGAAGAACGCACCGATGCGCTGCACGAGCTGCGCCGATTGCGCGATGCGCTATTGAGAGCGTTGCTGGCATGGTTGAGCGTTGTTGCGCTGATCGTGATGGGAAGCTGGTTGCATTGATCCGCTCCCAAGGCCGTCATCCCGCGAAAGCGGGGATGACGGCCTGTGAGATCTCGCCGAACGTCACGCCATCTCACCGCGTAACGTTCGTACACGCTCTTCCAGAGTCGCTGCGTTGACAGCATCCGCCGGCCGCGGAGCATCCACCACCAACTCCACCCGCGCGCGGAACCGGCGCGGCAAACGCGCACGCCGCAGCATCGAATCGCGCCGGCTCCACACGCTGCCCCACAGGCCACGCAAGGCCATCGGCACGACCGGTACCGGACGCCGCGCCAAGATCTTTTCAACACCAGATCGGAACGTCGCCATTTCCCCATCCTTGGTCAGACCACCTTCGGGAAAAATGCATACCAGTTCGCCATCTGCCAGCGCCGCATCCACGGCGTCGAACGCTTGCTGCAATACCGCCGGGTCTTCCTTCTGTCCCGCGATGGGAATGGCCTTCGCCGTCTTGAACACGAAGTGCAACACCGGAATCTTGAATATCTTGTAATACATCACGAAGCGCGCAGGGCGGCGCAGATTCGCCATCAGGATCAGCGGATCCATGAAGCTCACATGATTGCAGACCAGCAGGGCCGGCCCTTCTTCCGGCAGATGTTTCATGCCGTCCACGCGTATGCGATACAAGGTGTTCACCAACACCCACGTGATGAAGCGCATCAGGAATTCGGGCACCAGCGTGAAGATGTATGCCGCTACCAGCACGTTGAGCAAGGCCGCTGACAAAAAGATATGCGCCGCGCCCACGCCCAGCCGTTCCAGCGTCAATCCGAACAGTGAAGCAAGCACGATCAACAAGGCATTGAGAATGTTGTTGCCCGCAATCACACGCGACAAACGGCTGCTCGGCGCACGCGACTGCACGAACGCAAACAGCGGCACCACGTAAAAGCCGGCGAACACACCGATCAAGGTGAGATCGAAGACGATGCGCCAGCTACCCGCGGCATGCAAAAACGCCAGCCAGTCCATGCCGCGTACCGCCGCCGCGCCAGGACGCGCCAGAAACAGGTCCACGCCGAAAGCGGTAAGCCCGAACGCACCCAGCGGCACCAGGCCGATTTCCACGCGTTTGCCGGACATCTTTTCGCACATCAGCGAGCCAATACCGGTGCCGATCGAGAACAAGGTGAGCACCAGCGTATTCACCGTGGCATCGCCGCCCAGGTTGATGCGCGTATATAGCGGCAGCTGCGCCACCAAAACCGTGCCGAAAAACCAGAACCACGAAATGCCCAGCACGGCGTTGAACACCGCCCGATCCTCGCGCGTGATGCTCAACACCCGCGCCGTTTCGGTGACCGGATTCCAGTTGAACTTCAGATCCGGCGCCGTCGCCGGCGCGGGCGGAATCAGGCGACTGGTGACATAGCCGATCACCGCCACGCCAATGGTCAAGGCGGCAGACAGATGCGGCCCGATGCCTGCCATCAGCATCAGCAGATTGCCGGCGGTCATGCCGATCAGGATCGCCATCTGCGTGCCCATTTCCACCAGGCCGTTGCCGCCGACCAGCTCGCCCTGCTTCAACGCCTGCGGCAGAATCGCGTACTTGATCGGCCCGAACACGGTCGAATGCACACCCATCATGAACAACACGATCAGCAGCAGCACCAGGTGGTGGGTCATGAAGCCATATGCGGCCAACACCATCGCTGCAATCTCGAACAGCTTCACGTAGCGGATGATGCGCGTCTTCTCGAACTTCTCCGCGAGTTGTCCCGCGCTCGCGGAAAGCAGGAAGAACGGCAGGATGAACAGTGCCGGCGCCAGGTTGGTGTACAAACCCACGTCGTGATCCGACAAGCCCATCTGGAATGCAGCGAGCATCACCATCGCATTGCGGAACGCGCTGTCGTTGAAGGCCGCCAGCGTCTGGGTCCAGAAAAACGGCGCAAAACGTCGACTGCCTAGCAGGGCGAACTGGCTCATGCGGATCCTTGGCAAACGGGGCGGCAGTAGCGTAGCGTGAAAACCATTGCGATCACGAGCGGGGCGTCCGCAACCATTCCCATGGTCCTGGTTCTAGCCGACGCCGTATTGGCCTTCCATCTGGCCTTTATCCTGTTCGTCTGCCTTGGCGCGCTGTTGGCGCTGAAGTGGCGCTGGATTCCCTGGCTGCAATGGCCGGCCGCGGCATGGGGCATATGGGTCGAGGCCAGCGGATGGATATGCCCGCTGACGTCGATCGAAAACTATTTTCGCACGCGTGCGGGAGCGGCTGCCTATCAAGGCGACTGCATCGGGCATTACCTCACCGCCACGATCTATCCGGACGGATTGACCCGGCCTGTTCAATACGTGCTTGGTGCAATCGTGCTGGTCGCGAATGTTTCCATCTACGCCTGGTTGCTGCACAGGCGGCCCAGGCTGCGCCCTTGACCCATGGCGTATGCTCGCGCATGACGCATCACTCAACGAGCATCCCATGCTGATTGTTGGAAGCTGCCATTGCGGAAACATCACCTTCACGCTGGATTGGGCGCCTGACCCTCAGGAGATTCCGGCACGCGCTTGCACCTGTACGTTCTGCCTCAAGCACGGTGGTGTATGGACCTCGCACCGATCAGGTGTGTTGCAAGTGAAGGAAAAGAATCCCGCACTGGTATCGCGCTATGCATTCGGCACGCAAACGGCCGATTTTCATGTCTGCACACGATGCGGCGCGGTGCCGTTGGTGACCAGCGCGATCGATGGCCGCACCTATGCGGTGGTGAACGTCAATACCTTCGAGAACGTGGATGCCTCGCTGCTGCGCAAGGATTCATCAAACGTCGATGGCGAAAGCACCGACGACCGTTTGTCGCGACGCAAGCGAAACTGGATCGCGGACGTGCGGTTTCCGTAGGCTGGGCCAGCGCGGCGTAACCCCGCACACTTGCGCGACAGGGCGTCAGTTTCGCCGCAGCGCGCGGTGCGCAATGTCCTTGCGGCAGAACGCACCATCGAAGCGAATCTTTTTGATGCCGTCGTAGGCATGTTCGCGCGCTGCGGCAATGTCCTTGCCCAGCGCACAAACGGTCAGCACACGACCGCCTGCGGTGATCACATGGCCTTGCGCATCGAGCTTGGTACCAGCGTGGAAGACCTTTACCTCCGCGCCAAAATCCGCATCCAAGCCGTGAACCACCTCGCCCGTCTTCACCTGGGCCGGATAGCCTCCCGCCGCCATCACCACGCCAATGGATGGACGCGCATCCCATTGCACGTGCGTACGGTGCAACTCGCCATCCAGCGCGGCTTCGATCAGGTCGACGAAATCGGATTTCAGACGCAGCATGATCGGCTGCGTTTCCGGATCGCCAAAACGCACGTTGAATTCGATCACCTTGGGCGCGCCGTGCTGGTCGATCATCAGGCCGGCGTAAAGGAAACCGATGAATGGTGCACCTTCGGCGGCCATGCCGCGCAGTGTCGGTTCGATCACTTCCTTGAGGATGCGCTTTTCCACCTCCGGCGTCACGACGGGCGCCGGCGAGTACGCGCCCATGCCGCCGGTGTTGGGGCCCAGATCGTTGTCATCACGCCGCTTGTGGTCCTGGCTGCTGGCCATCGGCAAGGCATGCGAACCGTCGCTCATCACGATGTAGCTGGCTTCCTCGCCGTCCAGGAATTCCTCGATCACCACGCGCGCCGACGCATCGCCGAAGGCGTGTGCACCGAGCATGTCGTGCAACGCAAGCTCTGCATCGCTCAAGGTGAGTGCCACCACGACGCCCTTGCCCGCAGCCAGGCCATCGGCCTTGATCACGATCGGCGCGCCACGCTCGCGCACATAGGCCAGCGCCTTGTTGAGCTCGGTGAAGACCGCGTAGTGCGCGGTGGGAATGTTGTGGCGGAGCAGGAAATCCTTGGCAAAGGCCTTGGAGCCTTCCAACTGTGCGGCGATCGCGCGCGGTCCGAAGATGCGCAAGCCGGCGGCGCGGAACTTGTCGACCACGCCGGCCACCAGCGGCACTTCCGGGCCGACCACGGTCAGCTCGATTTTTTCAGCCTTGGCGAGCTTGAGCAGGCCATCGATATCGGTGACGGCGACCTCGGCATTGCGCACGCCGTGCTCGCGCGCCGTACCGGCGTTGCCGGGCGCCACGATCACTTCGCTCACGCGCCGCGACTGCTTGAGTTTCCACGCCAGCGCGTGCTCGCGGCCGCCATTGCCGATCACCAGAACCTTCATGCCTGCTCCCACTACCTGAAAACCACACAAGAACGCGCATTGTAGGCTGGGATGGCGATCACAGCATCAGGAAGGCTGGAAGCTGGGATTGTCGTCCCAGCTACGAGTGCCGCGAGCATCAGGCGTGCAGCATCTCGAGCAACGCGGCCCGCGGCAGCTTGCCGGTTTCGTTGCGAGGCAGGCGATCCACCCGCCGCAATGGACGCGGCAGGAATACCGGGTCGATCGATACGCGCAGGGCATCCAGGATCGCGTGCTCATCAAGGCCTGGCGCTACCGCCAGCGCCGCAATGCGCCGTACGCCGATCGCGTCGGCCTCGTCCAGCTGGAACACCGCCCCGTCTTCCACGCCAGGAATGGCGAGCAGTCGCCGGGTGAGATCGCCCAGCGATGCACGCTTGCCGGCGATCTCCAAGAGATCGGCATGGCGTCCGCGCAGTTCGAAGCGGCGCCCGTCATCATGCAAGCTCACGATGTCCGCCAGCACGGTGGGTACGTCGAGCTGCGGCGCTTCGATCTGCGTGCCATCCGGTTGCGGATGGAGATGGACGCCGTGGTACAGCGACCAGCGTTCGTCAGCCGTTACGCGGCGCGAGGCGAACGCGCAGGTTTCGGTGGAGCCGAACACTTCCAGCAACGGCGCATGGAAACGCTGCTCGGCCTGCGTTGCCAGCTCGGGCGGCATCGGCGCCGTGGCGGAGAGCATCGCCGCCAACGGCGGCAGGTTCACGCCGGAGGCAACCAGCGCGCGCAGGTGCACCGGCGTGGTGACCAGTACGCGCGGTGCCTGCATGTCTTCCAGGGCGGTGGCGATATCGGCCGGAAAGAACGGACGGCCCGAGTGCACCTGCACGTCGCCCAGCAACGGCAGCAGGATCGACATTTCCACGCCGTAGATATGCTGCGGCGGCACAGTGGCCACCACCGAGAAGTGCTCACCCACCACTTGTTGCAGCATGCGCAGATTGCCGCCCGTACTCGCGTGGAAACTGCGCCAGCTCTTGGCGTTCGCATGCGGCGTGCCGGTGGAACCGGAGGTGTAGCCCACCGCCACCGTTTGCAGAGCCGGAAGCGCCGGCCAGGCGGTTTCCATGGCGACGGCTTCGGCCACCGGTAGCGGCGGCAGCACATGGAAGCGTTGCGGCGCCGGATGCAGCGCTTGATCGCCAACGGCGTGGCAGCCTGGGTACGCGGCCATCACTTCTTCTACCGCCTGCGGCGCGCGCGATGGCGGCAAGAGATTGGCCTGGCCGCGCAGTGCGATGGCACAAAAGGCGACCAGGAAGGCATAGCGGTCTTCGCACAGGTTCACGGCCGCAGGCGCTTCGGGCAGTTGTGCGGCGACGCGCTCCACATGGGCAACGAATTGCGCGGCGGTGATCGCCTGGCCTTCGTGCAACGCCACCACGCGTTGCGGGTCGTCCACCTTCAACAGGGGCAGCAGCCGTCCCGCTTCATCGCGCCGATAGGTGTCGTAGACGATCGCCACACGCAGACTCCTGGTTGCTGCCATGCAAACCCCTCACCGGCCAGGTTGGCCGGTCGTACCGGTATTCGGGAATTTGCCCCTCATCCTCGTGTCGACGGCTGAATCGGCGCTCACTGCGTCGTAGCCGTGTTCTACGGGATTCAGCTTCGGATGATAGCGCCAGTGAGTGCATCGCGGATGGTGGTGGGCTGGGATGCGCCACCTAGCGGAGCCTCCACGATGCCATCCAGCCTGTCGCCAAAATATGACGTGAGGGTGGCCGGATCGCGCGCCGGCGGCTGGCCATGCGGATTGGCGCTGGTGGAAACCAATGCGCCACCGAAGGCACGGCACAGCGCGGCGGCCGGACCGTGCGCCGTGACGCGCAGCGCGATGCCTTCGTGCTCGCCGGCCACCCATTGCGGTACGTCGGCGCTGCGCGGAAACACCCAGGTGAAGGGGCCAGGCCAGCTGGCCCGCACTTGCGCCAGCACGCCCTGCGGCACCTTCGCCATGTCGACGTAGCGTGTGACCTGTGCGAAATCGGCGGCAATCAACAGCACGCCCTGCGTGGCCGGGCGTTGCTTGAGCGCGAAGATACGTTCGAAGGCAATGCGATTGTGCGGGTCGCAGCCAAGCCCGAAGACGGCTTCGGTGGGGTAGGCGATGACGCCGCTGTTACGCAACGCATCGGCGGCGTCATCGAGTTCGGCGAGGGTGTAGTGCTTGGGCATCTGGCTTTCTCGTGCTCACCCGGAAGAACTTTGGAAAACGTAGATTCGTCACCCCGGCGAACGCCGGGGACCTGGCGACTTTTTGTGGCCCCACCAAGACACTGAGCCCCGCCGGGGTGACGGCCTGGGCAAGTTTTCATTCCCAGAGGAGAGCGGATCAACGCAAGCTTTAAGCCCCAGCTTTCTTGGCTGCCGTTTTCTTCGCAACCGTCTTCTTAGTTGCCGTCTTCTTCGTCGCGGTTTTCTTGGGCGCCACCTTCTTGGTTGCCGTCTTTTTCGCCGCAGCCTTCTTCGCGGCAGGCGCCTTCTTTGCCGCAGACTTCTTGCCGAAACGCCCCTTCTTCACCGGCGCCGCCGCCAGCAATTCCAGGCACTGCGTTTCGGTCAATTCCTTCGGCTCCTGATCCTTCGGAATGCGCGCATTCTTGTCGCCGTCGGTGATGTACGGACCGTAGCGGCCGTTGAGCACCTGCACGCCATTGCCGAAATCCTTGATCACGCGGTTGGCCAGCAGCTCGAGTTTTTCCTGCACGATCTGCAACGCGCGCGGCAATTCGATGGTGTAGGGGTCGTCTTCGGCTTTCAGCGAGGCATACGTACTGCCCTGCTTCACGAACGGGCCGAAGCGGCCGATGCCTACGCTTACCTCGTCGCCGTTTTCGGCATGCCCCAGCTTGCGCGGCAGCTTGAACAGTTCCAGCGCTTCTTCGAGCGTGATGGTATGCATGCTCTGGCCAGGACGCAGGCTTGCGAACTGCAGTTTTTCGTCGGTGTCCTTGTCGCCGATCTGCGCATAGGGCCCATAGCGGCCCAGGCGCACGGAGATCGGCTTGCCGCTCTTCGGATCGGTGCCCAGTTCGCGCGCGCCGGTGGCTTCGCTGCGATCGACCGATTCGGTCTTTTCTTCCACCTGCTGCTTGAACGGTTCCCAGAAGCGGCGCATCAGCGGCACCCACGCCTCTTCGCCGCGACTCACCGCATCGAGTTCGTCTTCCAGGCGGGCGGTGAAGTCGTAGTCGACGTACTGGGTGAAGTGCTGGGTAAGGAACTTGCTCACCGCGCGACCCACGTCGGTGGGACGGAAGCGGCGGTTGTCCAACAATACGTATTCGCGGTTCTGCAGCACCTGGATGATGCTGGCGTAGGTGGACGGACGGCCGATGCCGTATTCCTCCAGCGCCTTCACCAGGCTGGCTTCGGAATAGCGTGGCGGCGGTTCGGTAAAGTGCTGGTCGGCCAGGATGTCGCGCAGCGGCACCTGCTCGCCCTTGCTGAGTCGCGGCAGGCGGCGGCCTTCGTCGTCGTCTTCGGCGCTCTTCTGGTCGCGGCCTTCTTCGTACACGGCGAGGAAGCCCGGATCGACCACCGTGGTGCCGGTGGCGCGGAACGCGGCGTCGCCACCCTTCACGTGCTTGAGGTCGAAGTCCACCGAGACCGTATTCAAGGTCGCGTGGATCATCTGGCAGGCGACGGTGCGCTTCCAGATCAGCTCGTACAGCTTGCGCTGGTCGTCATTGAGGAACGCGGCGACTTCGCGCGGCGTGCGCATGGCGGAGGTCGGGCGGATCGCTTCGTGCGCTTCCTGCGCGTTCTTGGATTTGGTGCGATACACCTGCGCGTGATCGGGCACCGCCTTGCTGCCGAAATCGCGCGCGATCAACTGGCGCAATTCATCCAACGCTTCGCTCGACAAGGCCGTGGAGTCGGTACGCATGTAGGTGATCAGGCCGACGTTGCCTTCGCTGCCCAGGCCCACGCCTTCGTACAAGCCCTGCGCGATCTTCATGGTGCGGGTGGTGCCGAAGCCGAGTTTGCGCGCGGCCTCCTGCTGCAGGGTGGACGTGGTGAAGGGCGGCGCGGGACGGCGCTTGCGTTCCTTGCTGCCGACTTCGCTGACGGTGAGCTGGCCGTGCGCGGCTTCCTTCAGCGCGGCGCGGGCAGCCATCGCATCGGCCTCGTTGGTGAGGTCGAACTGTTCGAACTTCTTGCCGTGGAGCTTGGTGAGGCGCGCGCTGAAGTCGCCTTCGGCATGCTTGAGCTGCGCTTCCACCGTCCAGTATTCGCGCGCCACGAAGGCTTCGATCTCTTCCTCGCGCTCCACGATCATGCGCAGTGCCGGGCTCTGCACGCGACCGGCGGACAGGCCGCGCTGCACTTTGCGCCACAGCACCGGCGAGAGATTGAACCCCACCAGGTAATCCAGTGCGCGGCGCGCCTGCTGCGCGTCCACCATGTCATGCGAGAGCTTGCGCGGCGCGGCCACGGCGGCCTTGATCGCACGCGGCGTGATTTCGGAGAACACCACGCGATGCAGCTTCTTGCCATCGACCAGGCCGCGCTCCTTGAGGATCTCGCTGATGTGCCAGCTGATCGCCTCGCCCTCGCGATCCAAGTCGGTCGCCAGATAGATGTCGTCGGCCGCCTTGGCTGCCTTGGCGATCGCGTCGACATGTTTCTCGTTGCGCTCGATCACCTCGTACTTCATGGCGAAGTTGTGCTCGGTGTCGACCGCACCTTCTTTGGGCAGCAGGTCGCGCACGTGGCCGTAGGAGGCCAGGACCTGGAAGTCCTTGCCGAGGTACTTGTTGATCGTCTTGGCCTTGGCCGGCGACTCGACGATGAGCAGATTCTTTGCCATGTGGCGTGGGGTTCCCGAAGTCCTTCCGCAGCCGTTCCTGAACGGCCGTCTATTTATAGTTAGGAGCACGCCGGCTTGATGGCTGTCAAGCTGGCGTACGTGAAAACGCGGTGTAGCCCGCCTTTCGGGCGGCCCCCTAGAGGCCCGGCAGCCGCTGGTAACGGCCTCCCGGCAACCCTTCCACACATCCTTCCAGCTCCAGCATGAGCAGCATGGATGACAATTCGGCGGCGCGCTGCCCGGTGCGGTCCGCCAGCTCATCCAGGGCCAGGGGATCGTGCCCGAGCACGTCCAGCAGCTGCCGATACGCCGGATCGTCGCGCCAGCCGCCTGCCGCTTTCCTGGCGCTCGCCGTCGCAGCCGGCGGCGACTGCTCCAGGCGCAAGGCCAGCTCGGCTCCCAGCGCGCGAGCGGCGGGGACCAAGGTTTCTGCAACTTCCGAAGCGCTCTCGACCAGCCGCACACCATCCCGGATCAGGCGGTGGCATCCGCGGGCGAGCGGATTATGGATGGAACCGGGCAAGGCGAACACCTCCCGCCCCTGCTCGCCGGCCAGCCGGGCGGTGATCAGCGAGCCCGACTGCAATCCCGCCTCGATCACCACCGTACCCAGCGACAGGCCCGCGATGATGCGGTTGCGGCGCGGAAAGTGGTCCGCCCGCGCCGCCGTACCAGGCGGGAACTCGCTGACCAGCGCGCCCTGCGCCTCGATCCGCGCGGACAACTGGCGATGCTTGCGCGGATAGACCAGGTCCGGGCCGGTGCCGATCACCGCGACAGTGAGCCGCTCGGCGGCCAGTGCCGCCTCGTGTGCGGCGCCATCGATACCGTCAGCCAGGCCGCTGGTGATGACGAAGCCGGCCTGCGCCAGGTAACGGGCGAAGGCCTGGGCATGGCTCTTGCCGGCCATGCTCGCGCTGCGCGCGCCTACGATCGCGACCTGCGGATGCAGCAGCAGGCTGGCATCGCCGGCCACGAACAGCGCGGCTGGCGGCTGCGGAATGGTTTCCAGTTGCGGCGGGAAGTCCGCCTCCGTGCAGCGCAATAGCCGGTGGCCCGGCTCTCCCAGCCACGCCAGGTCGGCCGCGATGCGCGCCTCGTCGGGCTGTTCCAGCCATGCCTTCGCCTTGGGGTCCACCGCCGAGGGATGACGCCTCAGTTGCGCGACGACTTCGCCGATGCGCCCGTTCGCGGCAACGAGGCGCTCGCGCAATCCGCCCGGCCCCCATCCAGGCGTGCGCAGGGCCACCAACCAGTCGCGCAGTTCCGCTTGTTCGTTCATGCGGCGAGTCTACGCGAGCCCGGAAACGACGACGGCGCGGGATGTCCGCGCCGTCGTGTGAGCTTTGTTTCGTGGAGAACGCCGGCCTTATTCCGGCAACCTGATGCGCGCGCCCTTCTGTACCGGCTTCAAGCCATCCATCACCAGGCCGTAGCTCACGCGATCGAAGGTGCGGAACACCATCACGTGGCCGACGTACTCGTCGGGCAATTTCACCCAGGTGTGGCTGTCGCGCATCCAGCTGCTGTGGTTCACGTCGTCCGGCACTTTTTCGCCGGGCTGCCACAGCGAGAAGGTCGTGCCGTTGTCCACGCCATCTTTCGAACCGACTGACAGCACCACCACGTCGTATGGGCCGACCTGGGCCAGGTGCTCCTGCGCGTAGGCGATCACGCGACCGTTTTCCGGCAGGGTCTTCGGCGGATGCGGGTAGTAATACGGGTCGTACGGGTTCTCGTCGACCGGCATCAGGCGGTCGCCGGCGCGAATCTCCATGGTCGAATTGAGCAGCAGCAAGGTAGCCGGGTCACCCCCGCGCAGCACTTCCGCCTGGCCGATCACGGCCACTTCCATGCCCAGCGTCTTGCCGCGGAAGGCATGGTTGGGTGTGACATTGCCCAGATCGGTGGCCCACTCTTCCATCCAGGGCGTGTCGGTGGTCGCCACGTCGGCATCAGCGACGTTGGCCGCCATGTTGCCGCTCTGCTCGGCCTCATCGCCGCCGTAGGTGCGGAACACGTGCGTCGGACGCACGATCGCCCAGCGCTGGCCAGGCTGCGCGTTGAGCTTGCGCACGTAGATGTTCTTGCCCGGCGTACCGTCGAGAGCGGCCTCTTCGAAGCCCATCACGTACGGGGCATCCTTCACCTCGCTCGGATCGACCACGCGCGTGTCTTTCAGGAACTGCTTGATCTGGTCGAGCGGCACCGCCGGGATCGCCTCGCCTTCGCGATGCACCGCGGGCTCCAGGCGCAAGGACGGACCACCATTGACGAAGGAGAGATCGAGCACGTCGCCCGGATAAATCAGGTGCGGATTGCGAACCTGCGGATTGGCCTGCCAGATTTCCGGCCACAACCACGGCTTGGAAAGGAAGCGCGCGGAGATGCTCCACAGCGTGTCGCCACGACGTACGGTATAGCTGTCGGGGTGATCGGCACGCAGTTGAGCGCCGGCCGCATAGACGGCCACGGTGACCAGCATGCCGGCCAGCAGCCCGATGGACTTTCTGATCATAAACGGGATTCCCCCTCCCCCTACGCTCGGGCGAGTGTAACCGAAGCATTAACTCAAGCAACACCGCGCCAGTTGGCAAAATCGTGCGCCGACAGCACGTTGAAGCACGTACAATATCCACATTCTAGACCGCGGCCGGGTGGCTTTTTACCAATTCGCCCGCATTTCCGGCGTCCGAGGTGCCTATCCATGTCTGTCCTGACCATTCTTGAATTCCCCGACCCGCGCCTGCGCACCAAGGCCGCACCGGTCACCGAGTTCGACGCGGCATTGAAGCAATTCGTCGATGACATGTTCGAGACCATGTATGACGCCGATGGCGTCGGCCTGGCCGCCACCCAGGTGAACGTGCACAAGCGCGTGCTGGTGGCCGACATGAGCGAGCAACGCAACCAGCCGCTGGCATTGATCAATCCCGAGATCCTCGAGAAAGACGGCACCCAGGTGTACCAGGAAGGCTGCCTGTCCTTCCCGGGCATCTTTGCCGACGTCACCCGCGCGCTGAAGGTGAAAGTGCGCGCGCAGGACGTGGAAGGCAAAACCTTCGAACTGGAAGTGGCAGGCCCGCTCGCCGTGTGCATCCAGCACGAGATGGATCACCTGGCCGGCAAGGTGTTCGTCGACTACCTGTCGCCGCTGAAGCGTTCGATCCTGCTCAAGCGCCTGGAGAAACAGCGCAAGCAGGCTGCGAGCGCGTGAGAGTCGTCTTCGCGGGCACTCCCGAATTTTCCGTCCCTTGTCTCGAAGCCTGCCGCGCCAGCGGCGCCGAGGTCGTCGCCGTCTATACGCAACCCGATCGCCCCGCCGGCCGCGGGCGCAAGCTCACGCCAAGCCCGGTGAAGCAGGCGGCGCTGGCGGCGAACATCCCGGTCGAGCAGCCGGAAACGCTGAAGACCGCCGAAGCGCGCGCCACGCTGGAAGGCTATCGGCCGGACCTGATGGTGGTCGTCGCCTACGGCTTGATTCTGTCGCGCAAGGTGCTGGCGATACCGCGCCTGGGCTGCTGGAACGTACACGCGAGCCTGTTGCCGCGCTGGCGTGGCGCCGCACCGATCCAACGCGCGATTCTCGCCGGCGACAGCGAATCCGGCGTCGACCTGATGCAGATGGAAGCCGGCCTCGATACCGGGCCGGTGTTGCTCGAACGTCGTACACCGATTACGCGCGAGGACACCGGCGGCTCGCTGCATGACCGACTGTCCTTGCTGGGCGCCGACGCACTTACCGAAGGTTTGCGCCGCGCGCTTGCGGGCGAGACCTGGCAGGCAACGCCGCAGTCGGACGAAGGCGTGATGTACGCACACAAGCTGGAGAAGGCCGAAGCGCGGCTCGATTTTTCGCGTCCGGCATTGGCACTCGAACGACAAGTGCGTGCCTTTGATCCATGGCCAGTGGCAGAGGGCGATGTCGCCGGCGAGAACGTACGCATTTGGGCCGCACACGCTATCGATCAGCAACATGGCGCTGCACCCGGCAGCGTCATCGCGGCACAACGCGTCGGCATCGACATCGCCTGCGGCGAAGGCGCGCTGCGCGTCACCGTCCTGCAACGCGCCGGCGGCAAACGCATCACCGCCGCCGACTACCTCAACGCCCGTCCCGAACTGCGCGGCGCCCAATGAACGACACGCGTGCCCTCGCCGCGCAAGCGCTGGCGGATATTGCACTGCGCGGCGTGTCGCTGCGCGAGGCGCTGGATCAACGTACGCCGAAGCTGCGCGATCCGCGCGATCGCGCCTTGCTGACGGCATTGCTGAGCGACGGCGCACGCTGGTGGTTGCGCTTCGACGCGGCACTCGACCGCCTGCTCGACAAGCCGTTGCGCCGCAAGGAGCCGGACATCCACGCATTGCTGGTGCTCGGCCTGGTGCAGCTGGAAGTCCTGCAATTGCAGGATTACGCCGCCGTCGCCGCTACCGTCGAAGCCACGCGCGCGCTCAATCGCCCCCGCCTGGCTGGACTTGTCAACGCCGTGCTGCGCCGCTGGCAACGCGAGCGGACCACCTTGCTCGCCGAACTGGATGCACAGCCGCAAACGCGTTACGCCATGCCGCCATGGCTGGTGCAGGCCATCAGTGCCGATTGGCCCGCGCAGGCCGATGCCGTGCTTGCCGATAGCGATCGCGAACCGCCGCTGATGCTGCGTGCGAATCGCCGCCGCACCTCACGCGATGCGCTGATCGAACAACTGCGCGCCGCCGGCTACGGCGCCGATGCGCATGCCTGGCTGGCAGACGCCATCGTGCTGCCGCACAGCAGCGACATCACGCGCATGCCCGGTTTTGCGCAAGGCCTGTTCGCCGTGCAGGACGGTGCCGCGCAAGTATCGGCAGACCTGGGCGATGTGCGCGATGGCCAACGCGTACTGGATGCCTGCGCCGCGCCAGGCGGCAAAGCCTGCCATCTGTTGGAACGGGCGGACATTGCGCTGACGGCCGTCGAATTCGACGCCGCGCGCGCCACGCGCATTCGCCAGAACCTGGAACGGCTCGGCCTGCAGGCGGAACTGTGCATTGGCGACGCAGCCGATCCTTCCGCCTGGTGGGACGGCAAACCCTACGATCGCATCCTGATCGACGCCCCCTGTTCCGCCACCGGCGTGCTGCGTCGCCGCCCCGACGTGCGCCTGCATCGGCGCGCCAGCGATATCGCGGCGCTGGTCGCGCAGCAGCGGCGGATTCTTGCCGCGCTATGGCCGCTGCTCGCCCCGGGCGGAAAACTCGTCTACGTCACCTGCTCGCTGTTGCGCGCGGAGAATGAGGCGGTGATCGCGCTGTTCCTGGCTGGCCGCGACGACGTGCATGTCGCACCGGTGTCATTGCCGGATGGCCGCGCTGCCGCCGTCGGCTGGCAGATCCTGCCCGGCGATGGCGATCTCGACGGCATGTACTATGCCGTGCTTGAACGTCGCTGACCTTCACCCTTGCGTGAACCGCTCCCTCTCCCCTCCGGAGAGAGGGCTGGGGTGAGCGGCGAATCTTGCGGCAAACCGTCATCGGTTCTCGCCAGACCTTTTAGAACATCGCGAAAGATATGGGATCTATGGCCAGTGCAGCCCCTCACCCCAACCCTCTCCCCGGAGGGGAGAGGGTGCAGAGTTCAGACCGCCGGAATTTCTGGCTCCTCGCCTTCTTCGCCATCCTGATCCTCAGCGTCGGCATCGGCCTGCGCGATCCCTGGCCTTCCGACGAACCCCGCTACACGCTCGCCGCCAAGCAAATGGTCGAAAGCGGCGACTGGCTGTTCCCGCATCGCGGCGTCGAGCTCTACGCCGACAAGCCGCCGATGCTGATGTGGCTGGAAGCGGCCAGCTTCGAGGTGGTGCGCAGCTGGCGCGTTGCTTTCATCCTGCCGTCGATCCTCGCTGCGCTCGGTACGCTGTGGTGCATCTACGACCTCGGCCAGCGCCTGTGGAATCCAAGAGTCGGCCGATACGCAGCGTGGGGCGCACTGATGTGCATCCAGTTCGTGTTCCAGGCCAAGCGTGCGCAGATCGATCCGCTGGTGGTGTTCTTCATCACCGCGGCGAACTGGGGCCTGCTGCGTCACCTGCTGTGCGGGCCGGACTGGCGGTTGTACTGGTTCGGCTGTTTTTGCGCCGGCCTTGGCGTGATCACCAAAGGCGTGGGCTTTCTCGCCGTATTGATGCTGCTGCCTTACGTATGGACAGTGCTGCGGCGCTGGAACGGCATTGCCGCCATCGATGACGGCACATGGTGGCGCTGGCTGCTTGGCCTGGTGTTCCTGCTGCTGGCCATCGATCTGTGGCTGGTTCCCATGCTGCTGGCCGCACGTGCGCATGCCGGCGATCCGGTTTATGCGGCGTACGTGCACAACATCCTGTTCAAGCAGACCGCGCATCGCTACGCCAATGCTTGGCATCACCTGCATGGACCGTTCTTCTACTTGCCGTTGATGGTCTACAACTGGCTGCCGCTGTCGCTCACCTATCCCGGTACGCTGCCGCGCTGGTGGCAAGCGCTGAAATCGAAAGATGCGCGCATCCTGTTGCCCCTGGGCTGGATCGTGCTGGTGTTCCTGTTCTTCAGCGCCTCGGGCGGCAAGCGCGACGTGTACATCTTGCCGATCGTGCCGATGCTGGCCTTGATCACCGCGCCCTATCTGGATGAGATGCTTGCCAAGCGCTGGCTGCGCACGCTTGGCGTCATTTTCTTGCTGCTGATTGGCGGCTGCATGTTGGGCTTTGGCGTGTATGCGCTGGCCACACATCCCGCATTTGCCGCCAGGCTTGCCTACGAACGCGGCTTCGAAGGGTCGGCGGACAGCCTGTGGTGGATGTGCATCGTGATCGGCGCCGCGCAGTGGCTGGCGCTGGCGATCTTCCGCCTGCGCCGCGTGCACTACGCCGTGGCTGGTGGCATGGTCGCGTTGTGGCTGGTGTGGGGCCTGTGGGCTTATCCGCTGCTCAACGCCAGCAGCTCGTCGGCCGGCTTGATGGATCGCGTCAGCGCGCACCTGGGTCCGCACGACGAAATCGGCCTGGTCGACTGGAAAGAGCAGAACATGCTGATGCTCGATCGCCACGCGACCGACTTCGGCTTCAGCGCACCGACCTCCTTGCAATTCGTGCTCGGCACGCAGTGGCAGGCCGCGGCGCCGGCGACGCGCTGGCTGTTCGTGCAGGAGCCGGCGATGGGCAACTGCGTGGAGCGCAGCAAGGCCATCAACGTCGGCCATGCGAATCGTCGCGATTGGTGGCTGTTCAAGGCCGACGCGGTGATCCCGAACTGCGTCCCGAAGAATTCCGACGAAACGCCGGAGCCGGAAGATGCCGCATCCTGAGCGCTGCCAACTGATCGCACGCGACAACGGCGCCGGCCTCAGCCGCGACCTGCCGCTGCTGGCCGATGCGCTGCATCGCGCGGGATGCTCCACCCACCTCACCGGCCTGCCGCACCGCGGACGATTCGCCGAATGGCTCACGCGCGTGCAACTGGCACGCAAGCCGCCCGCGTTCGAGGTGAATGTGATGCTGGAGCGCATTCGCCCGGAATTCATCCGCGCCGCACTACGCAATGTATTGGTTCCCAATCCGGAATATTTCCGGCCGCAAGACAAAGCCGCGTTGCCGCTGGTGGACGCCGTATGGGTGAAAACCCGGCATGCCGAGCGTCTGTTCCAGGCACTCGGTGCGAACACGCGCTATGTCGGCTTTACCAGCACAGATCGGCATGACGCCAGCATTCCGCGCCAGCACGCTTTTTTTCATGGCCCGGGACGCAGCGGCAACAAAGGCACGCAAGCATTGCTGGCGTTATGGCGCAAGCATCCGGAGTGGCCGATGTTGACGGTGGCATGGCGCCGCAAACATGTGGAGATCGAACCGCCGCCCGCGAACGTCACGCTGATACGCGAGCATCTGGGCGATGCCCAATACCGTCGACTGCAGAACGCGCACCGCTTCCATCTGTGTCCTTCGCAAACCGAAGGCTTTGGCCATTACCTGGTAGAGGCCATGAGTTGCCGCGCCGTGGTAGTGACGTTGGATGCCGAACCGATGAATGAATTGGTGACCGGCGCGCACGGCGTATTGGTCGCTGCGCATGTGCTGGGCAAGCAGGACCTGGCGACCACGTACGGCTTTACGGAAGTGGCGATGGAAGCGGCGATCGAACGTTGCTTGAACATGGATGCGGCAACCACCGAGCACGTCGGCAATGCGGCGCGCGCCTGGTATGAGCGCAATCACGCGGGATTTGCCGATCGCTTGCGGGAAGCGCTGCACGCATAAGTTGGTGGATCGCAGCCAAACCCCCGCCTACATGCCCTGCGATTGCGCAAACTCCGCCAGATGCCGGTCGATCCCCAGCTCGCAGCGCACCAACTTTCGCTCGATGCTCTCTTGCAGCAATCGATTGTTCGGCAAGCTCGGATCGTTTACATCTTCCTGCGCGCGAGAGTTGTGCTCGAAGTGCATCGCCAAGGCGCACCACTTCAACGCACGGCGACGTAAACCGGCGTTCTCCAACCGCACCGCCAGATCGCGATCTTCCGCGCCATAGCCTTCCATGCGTTCGTCGAAACCATTGACGCGCAAAAGGTCGCCGCGCCAGAAACTCATGTTGCAGCTCATCACGCGACCGCCGTTGCGCGAACGCGATTTCCAGCGCGCGAGCACCGGCGCACGGAACGCATAGAGCCGCCTGGTGCCATCGAACTCGTGGAAGTTCGCTTTCACCCACGGCGCATACACCGGCTTACCGCCTGCGAGCAGGCGCTGGCTTTCGGCGTGATTGGCTTTCAGGCGACCGCCCTGCAGGAAGAAACCAGGCTCTGCCAGCATCACGTGATCGGCCACGAAATTCCGGTGGACCATCATGTCGCCATCGAGCAGCACGATGTAATCGCCCGTGCTCGCCGCGATGCCGCGATTGCGCGCACGTGCGGCACGAAACCCCAGGTCTTCCTGCCAGATGTGCTTCAACGGCACCGGAAAATTTTCACGCGCACGTGCAATCACCGCTGCCGTTTCCGGCCTGGAACCGTCGTCGGCAATCAGCACCTCGTCCGGCAAACGCGTTTGCGCCGCGACGCTTTCCAGCGTGCGTGCCAGCGCCGTCGGCCAGTTGTAGGTGATGATGATCAGCGAGACTTTCATGGTCGGCGCATCGCGCGCCGGCCCAGCATGGTGCTCAAGGCCAGCGGCAGCCAGGTGATCAGCCAGCCGGGGCGGGGGCTGTCGAGCAGGTGCGGCAGATCGAATTGCACGGCCACCGATGCAAACACCCACAAGCCGAACACGAGCAGGCCGAGCTCGTCACGCCGATGACGCCAGGCACGCCAGCCCAGCGCCAACCAGATGCCCGTCCACAGCAGCAAGGCCGGCGCACCCAGTTCGATCACCAGCTGCGCAAACATGTTGTGCGCATGATCGAGTGTTTCGTTGCCGGCCTCGATGGTGAACGGCGTGCCCTGCCCAAGTCCGCGCAAGGGATGCTGCAGGAACATCTCCAGCGACCTGGCGAAAATCTGCGGCCGCAGCGACCAGCCGCGCTCCATCAGCACTTCAAAACCCAGCGCTACGCCGAGTGCGCCCAACAGGCAGATCACGCCGGCATAGATCCAGGCGCGCCGATCGCCGCGGCACACCACCATCGCCATCAATGCCACGAACAGCGCGCCCCACGCACTGCGCGTGAAGGTGAGCAACACAAACAGGGCCAGCACGCTGATCGCCATCCATTTGCCGACCAGCCAGCCCCAATGCTCGACGCGCCAGGGCCATAGCCAGATCAGCGCGGCGCCCATGCCGGCCGCCGCCAGGTTGGCGTTGGCCATCACGCCGATGCCGATCAGGCGCCCGTCGGTGGGCGGGTGCAGTGCGAAGCTCACCATGTTCACCACCGCCATCGCCGCGAACACGAAGCTGCAACCGGTCAGCAGCCAGCGCGTGCGATCTTGTCGGCCAGCGAAAACCCACTGGCATGCGATCAGGAACAACAGCACGCTGAGATTGCGCGCGGCCTCGTCGCCACGATGCGGCGCGTGGCTCCACGACAGCGAGATCCAGCCCCAGGCCAGCAATACGATCGCCCACGGCATCTGCGGCAGGGTGCAGAACTCGAGCAAGCGCCGCGGGCGCATGGCGATCAGCGCCAGCGTCGGCAACCACATCGTCAGCGCCAGCACGGCCTGGTAGGCCCTGCTGGGATTGTAGGAAACACCGGCCGGCATCACCGCCATGCCGATGATCAGCCACGCCATGCCCACCATCAGCAGGCGCCGGATCCAGCTCACCGCCGTGCTGTCGCCGGCTTCGGTCCACGCTTCCTGCGATGTGGTGTCGCGCGAAGCTGCCGTCATGCGTGCTCGCTCCGTGGCGCGCGCAGATCCATCGCCGGTGAGCGGACGAAATCTGCCAGATGGGCGTCGAGACCGAATTCACTGCGCACGAGGTGATGTTCCTTGCTGGCAAACAAAAGCTTGTTATTGGGTAATTCCGGATCGGCCGGATCCATGTTCGACACCGACTTGTGCTCCAGGTGCAGCGCCAATGCCGCGAACTTGATCTGCGCCCGGCGCAGGCCCGCGTTGCGTAGCCGGATGTCGATTTCCAGGTCTTCGCTGCCGTAGCCGTGCATGCGTTCGTCGTAACCGTTGACGCGGATCAGGTCCTCGCGCCAGAAGCTGACGTTGCAACCCATCGGATGGCCAGTGGAGCGTGACTTGATCTTCGCCAGCCAGGGCAGGCGCAAGGTGTGGTGACGACGCCCGAA
The DNA here is from genome assembly GCF_036746095.1 of Dyella sp. Classification (NCBI taxonomy): domain Bacteria; kingdom Pseudomonadati; phylum Pseudomonadota; class Gammaproteobacteria; order Lysobacterales; family Rhodanobacteraceae; genus Dyella; species Dyella sp. The sequence continues at coordinate 9,059 of NZ_DAIOEU010000038.1, read as the reverse complement.
GTGCCACGTGCTGCGGTCTTTCTCGTCCCGGAAATACGCATCAACGAACCAGCCGAAGCGCGGTTGACCCCCGCCGATCAGGCGCGCCGTTTCCGCCACGGTGGTGCGGATACGCGTGCCCTGCAAAAAACGTCCCGGGCGCGCCAGGTCCAGGTGATCCTCCACGAAGTTCGGATGCGCCAGCATGTCGCCGTCGAGCTGGATGATGTAGTCGCTGCGTGCGGCCGCAATGGCGCGATTGAGGATGCGCGACTTGCGGAAACCTTCATCCGGTTGCCACACATGGCGCAACGGCACGGGGAAGGTCTTGGCGATGCCGCGCAGCAACTCGGCAGTGTCCTCGCGCGAGCCGTCATCGGCCACGACCACCTCATCCGGCAGGCGGCTTTGCCCGGCCAGGCTGCGTAGCGAGAGAGCCAGGGCCTCCTTCCAGTTATAGGTGGAGACCATGACGGTCACGCTGGCCACGGCAGATTTGGGCATGACGATCTACACATCCAGAAAAGAATCACGAACGCCGATGCATTATTTCGCCATGCGGCCGGGCAAGTTTCGAGCGCACGAGGGGCCAGTCTGTTCCGCCGTTCGCGTGGCGCGCATCTTAACGTACCCCGCCGCGCCGGAACGAAATGTGTCCGGAACGGGCAAGCCGCCGGCCGTAACGCGCCTCACGCCCCAGGGCGACGGGGTTGCCCGCTAGAATGCGCCGATGGCGTCCCTACTCCCGTTCACGCTCGTTGTGATCACCCGCAACGAGGCGCAAAAAATCGCGCGCTGCCTCGACAGTGTGCCCTTCGCTGCGGAAAAGCTGGTGGTGGATAGCGGCAGCACCGACGACACGGTGGCGATCGCCCGCGCGCATGGCGCGCGCGTGGTGCACCAGGATTGGCTGGGTTTCGGTCCGCAGCGCAACCTCGCCGCCACCCACTGCAGCCATCCCTGGATTCTTGCCTTGGATGCAGACGAGTACCTCACGCCGGGACTGGCCGACGAACTGCAACGCCGCCTGCCCGCCTTGATGGAAAGCGATACGGCAGCGGTGATCCTGCGCCGGCACCTGATCTACATGGGCAAGCCGATGCGCTGGTACCGCCCTGCGGTCGGCGAGAAGATGGCGCGCTTCTACCATCGCGACCGTGCTCGCTGGAGCGATGTACGCGTGCACGAATCGCTGCAGTTCAACGGCACGTCGGCAACCTTTCACGCGCCGTTCCTGCACGACAACAATCCCAGCCTGGTGGAGAAGCAGCTCAAGGTACTGCTGTATTCCGAACTGAAGTGCCGCGACTGGATGGACAAGAACAAATCCACGCGCATGTGGCAGACGCCGTTCGTGTTTGCGCTGGCGTTCTTCAAGGACTATGTATTGCGCCTGGGGTTTCTGGACGGCTGGCGCGGCTACGCGATTGCGCAAACCGCCGCCAGCTATGCCGCCTACAAACGCATGCGCTATTACGAAATGCGCATGAACCCCGCTTCCCGCGATACCGCTGCGGCAGCACTGACCCGTAGCGGATTGGATCACTGAGATGGCCAAGCATTACTTGCTCTACGGCTCGGAACGCTATGCGCTGGCCATCCTGCGCCCGCTGCAGGAAGCGATCCGCGCGCGCGGCGGCGAAACCGCCTGGTTCTTCGATGGCCCCGGCGCGGAAGACCTGGTCGAAGGCGAGCGCCTGCTCAGCGTGAAAGACGTGCGCCAGTGGAAACCCATCGCGGTGATTACGCCGGGCAATCATCTGCCGCACTTCTTTCCGGGCGTAAAGGTGGAAGTGTTCCACGGCTTCAATGCCGGCAAGCCACGGCACATTTACATCCGCGGCTTTTTCGATCTGTATTGCACCACCGGCCCGCGCGATACCAAGGCGTTTGCAGAGCTGGCGCAAAAGCTCGGCCACTTCAGCGTCACCGAAACCGGCTGGCCCAAGCTCGATCCATTCATGCGCGAGATCAGCGGTCCGCTGCCGCCGGTGCGCACACCGCCGGTGATCCTGTACCACTCTACGTTCTCGCCATCATGGAGCGCGGCAGAAGCCTTGTACGAAGAAGTGAAGCGCCTGTCGCGCGACGGTCGTTGGCGCTGGATCGTCACCTTCCATCCCAAGATGGATCCGAACACCGTGGCGAAATACAAGGCGCTGCAGAACGAGTACCTGACTTTCGCCGAGAACGACAACATCCTCGAGCTGTTTCCGCAGGTCGACATGATGTGTTCGGATACTTCTTCGGCCTTGAGCGAATTCCTGCTCACCGGCAAACCGGTGGTGACGTTCAACAATCGTGCGCCCGGACCGCAGCTGATCGATATCCACGATGCTGCCGAATTCGAGCCGGCGATCCAGCGTGCCCTGTCGCGTCCGCCTGCGTTGATGCAGGCGATCAAGGACTTCGGCGAAGCGATCCATCCGTACCACGACGGGCGCTCCAGCGAGCGCGTGGTGGATGCGATCGATGCGTTCATTGCCAAGGGTGGGCGCAATCGCAAGCCCAAGCCGCGCAACTGGTGGCGGAAGTTCAAGCTGCGCAAGCGGATTGGTTATTGGGGGCCGGCCTGACGCTCCAGCTAAGTCGGTGAGGCGCAACCGGACCTGGAAGCCGCGGATACGAGCCGCGGCGCTCGATCCGGCTAGAATCTCGCCATCTTCAAGACGACGACGCCATCGTGCCGACACCCAACACCTACCGCCGCTCCGAAGCCTTGCGCAGCCTGTGGCCCTGGTTGCCGCTGTGGGTGGTGGCAGCGCTGCTGGCGATCTTCTCGCACGGGCCGATGCCGCTGTTTTCCACCCGCACGCTCGCCGTGGCGTGGGAGATGTGGCAGGGGCATCAGTGGCTGGTACCACACATCAATGGCGAGCCATATAGCGAAAAGGTGCCGTTGCTGTTCTGGCTGATCCACGCCGGCTGGTTCGTGTTCGGCGTCACCGACGTATGGCCGCGCGTGCTGGAGGTGATCTTCGGCGGCGTGCAGCTGGTGCAGTTGTCGATCCTCGCGCGTCGCCTGTTTCCCGCTCGTCCCTGGGTGGAAAAGGCGGCGCCATGGATGTTGCTGGCGTTGTCGTATGCGTTCCTGTTCGGCCTGCAGATCATGTACGAAGTGCTGCTGGCCAACTGCGTGCTGGGCGCCTTGCTGTGCCTGACGCCCACGCAGCGCCGTGCCGAACCGCGCTGGCTGCTGTTCGGTTTGCTGATCGGCGCAGGATTGCTGACCAAAGGGCCGGTGATGCTGCTGCACATCGTGTTTCCGTGGCTGCTTGGCCCGCTGTGGAACGATTGGGCGCGTGAACATCGCGCACGCTGGTACGGGCGTGGCGTGCTGGCCGTCCTGCTTGGCTTCGCCATGTTGCTGGCGTGGGCGATTCCGGCCGGCTTCGCCGGTGGCGAGGCGTATCGGCATCGCTTGTTCTTCACCCAGACGGCGGGACGCGTGGTGAACGGTACGCCGCAAGCGCAATCGGTGCAGAGCCATCCGCATTGGTTCGGCTGGTATGTGGTGTGGCTGCCGATGCTGTTGTTCCCCTTCACCGGTTGGCCGCGCGCCTGGGTGGCGATCGGTACGCTGCGCAAGCCATTCGAAACCGGCATCCGCTTTGCGCTGTGCTGGTTGCTGCCTTCCTTCGTGCTGTTCTCCGTGGTCAGCGGCAAGCAGTGGTACTACCTGTTGCCGGAGTTCGGTGGCTGGATGCTGTTGCTCGCCGGCGCCATCGCCATCCTGCGCGAACGACACGCCAAGCTCGCCGAGAACGGCTGGCTGGGTAGCTGGCCGCTCGGCATCGGCAGCATCCTGTTTGCGGGTGCATTGTTTGCGCTGCCGTATCTCACGCTCAATCACTCGCTCCATAACGAGTGGGTGGATGGCGCCGCGCCGTACAGCCGTACTTTCAGCGTTGCCTTCCTGTTGCTCGGTTGCCTGTTGCTGGTACGCGGACGCGGCGAGATGCGTCGGCTGGCCGTAGCTGGCCTGCTCGGCGCGCTGGCACTCAACACCTTGTTCACGCTGACGCTGTGGCACAAATACGACCTGAGCCCCACCACCGCACTGATTTCCGCCGCGCAGGCGCAAGGGCATGCCGTCGCTTACGAAGGTAACTACGAAGGCCAGTTCCACTTCGCCGGACGATTGACTCGACCGATCGCCGAATTGCGCGATGGCGTGGCGCTGCAAGTGTTCGCCAAGCACCATCCTGACGGCCTGATCATCACCCATCCCAACAACTTGGACGCCTCCGCGTTGCGCTACGCCTTGCTGGCACAACCGTTCCGCTCGTCCTGGGTGGTGGTGTGGTCGGCGCCGACGGTGGCCATGCTGCAGGCGGGCCGCACACCGGCGGAACCCGCGCAACCGCCGCGTGTTTTTCCCGCGCCCACGCCGTCGCCTGGCATTCCGCAGTCGTGAATACCTCGTTGATCGACAGCTTGCGCGCGCAGTGCGGTGGCCCGCGCGATGGCGCGCTGCTGCGGTTTTCCTTGGGCAATGCGTTGCTCAATGCGGGCGATCACGCGGCGGCGGCGGCGGAATTCCGGCGCGCGGTGTCGTTTGATCCGGCTTATTCGGCTGCCTGGAAATTGCTGGGCAAGGCTTGCCTGGCCATGCAGGACGAGGCGGGCGCCGCCGATGCGTGGCGACAAGGCATTGCCGTTGCACGGCAGCGGGGTGACAAGCAGGCCGAAAAGGAGATGACGGTGTTCCTGCGTCGTATTGAGCAAAAAGGCGAAGGTTAGCCCGGCGTCCGTCATGGCCTCGTCGTCATTCCGGCAACAACCCACTGCTGTCCGGGGGAATTTTCCGCCGATCTAGCGGGAAGGCCAAAACGACGTCATTCCAGCTTTCGCTCATTGCTGTCCGGCATGCGTTTTGCGAAATCCATGGCGACATGATGGATCACAAGCACTTAGCGTCGCCTGTCGATGCCGCGACTCGAAAAGCGCCAGCAGCTCTATGGCCGTCATTCTCGCGAAAGCGCATTTAGTGTGCGGCACGGTTTTGCGAATCCGCAGCAAGACATGGATATGACGCAGCTTAGTGTTCATCTACCGAGGGCAAGACTCAAAATCGCCGTATCCCTTAGGGCCGTCATTCCCGCGAAAGCGGGAATCCATCTTGCCCTGGTGCATGCCTGAAAATGGATTCCCGCTTTCGCGGGAATGACGGCCATGTGGATTGCCTGCGAAGCAGCGCAAAATACGTGCCGGACAGCAGTGGGCTTTCGCCGGAATGACGCCGAAGCAATGGAGCGGAAAAAGTAGCGTCGCCTCGATACCTTCAATACGGACTCGGCCGGTTATCCGCCGAATAGCGCTTGTAGTGCCATTGATACTGCGCGAACGCGAGCGCCACGCAGTTCTCCACCCCACGATTGAGCGCCGCGCAGGCGCGCGGCAGATCCGCGTCATCCAGGCCTTCCGGTGCCGGCAGGAAGTGGATGCGATATCCCTCGCCACGCGGCATGCGCTCTGCAAACGCAAACAACACGGTGGCGCCGGTGCGTGCCGCCAAGCGCGGCAGCAGCACCATCGTCATCGCCTCGCGCCCGAAGAACGGCGCGAACTCGCCTTCCCCCGCGCGCGGTTTCTGGTCCGGCAGGATGCCCACCGTGCCGCCGCCGGCCAGCCGCTTATACAAGGTGCGCACACCGGCGCCTTCCGCCCGCACCTGCTCCGGCGCCAATGCACCGCGCACCTTGCGCAACAGCGCCTCCACCGCGGCGATGCGCGGCGGTCGATAAAGAATCGCCATCGGCGTTTTGCGGCATAGCCAGTAATTGAGCAGCTCCCAGCAGCCCAAATGCGGCGCGGCGATGATCACGCCTTTGCCCGAAGCCAGCGCCGTATCGAACAGCGCCTCGCCGCGCACCTCTCTCACCAGATCGAGTGCGCGCTCGGCGCCCGCGCCCCATATTTTCACGATCTCGGTGATCGACTTGCCGCCTTCGATCATTGCCTCGCGTACCAACGAAGCTCGAGCCCGTTCATCGAGCTGCGGCTTCACGAGCCCTAAGTTCACCGACGTATAACGCGCCATCCTGCCGCCACGCCGCAACGCCAGCCGCCCGATCAGTGCGCCAACGCCGTGCAGCCAGCGCAAGGGCAGCAAGCCGAACAGGCGCAGAAACAGGTAGACGACGTAGATGTCAGGACGCATGGACAATGGCGCGTGTGGCGAGCGAACGCGTAAGGGTAAAGGGCAAGCCGCCATCGAGCGACCGAAATCCTCAAGCCCCGGCGCTCCCGGCCGTTGAACCCATCCATGGCAACCATCGCCCGCCCGTGCCGGGACGCACCGCTTTACCCAACACCGATCGCCCTGCAGAGTTATCGCCTCCTTCCTGCCCGACTTTATCCATGATCGCCCTTATCCAGCGCGTGCTCTGCGCCCGCGTCGACGTCGACAACGAAACCGTGGGTGCCATCGGTGCCGGCCTGCTCGCCCTGGTGGCCGTGCAGCCCGGCGACGGCGAAGCCCAGGCCAAGCGGATGGTGGAACGGCTGCTTGGCTACCGCATGTTCTCCGACGATGCCGGCAAGATGAACCGCTCGCTCACCGACACCGGCGGCGGCTTGCTCCTGGTCAGCCAGTTCACCCTGGCCGCTGACACGCGTTCGGGCATGCGCCCCAGCTTCACCAGCGCCGCCTCGCCCGAACACGGCCGCACCTGGTTTGAACGGCTGGTCGACTTGGCGCGCGGCGCGCATCCAACGGTGGAAATGGGACGTTTCGGTGCCCATATGCAGGTACATCTGATCAACGATGGCCCCGTCACCTTCTGGCTCGAGGTGCGCTAGGTGCCAGGCATGCAAGCCACTTACATGAATGCTTCCATTTACGCCAAAAACCGCGATTTGGCGCGATTTTTGCGTGCGAACGGCAGCGAATCTTTCACTTGAAAACTGGTCAAAAAAGCATCACATCGCTATACTGATTGGTTCCTATCCCGCGGCGGACGGTATGAATAACAAAGCCCACGAGCAACAGTCGGAAATCAAAGCCCTTATCTCCAAAGGCCTGGAGCAGGGCTATCTGACTTACGCCGAAATCAACGATCACCTTCCTGACGACATCGTCGATCCGGAGCAGATCGAAGACATCATGGCGGTGCTCAAAGGCGTCGGCATCGACGTACACGATGCCGCCCCCGACGCCGATCCGCTCGCCGACAACGCGCCCGGCGTCGCCACCGACGACGAAACCGCCGCCGAAGAAGCCGTGGCGCTGCTCTCCGCCGTCGATTCCGAAGTGGGCCGCACCACCGACCCGGTACGCATGTACATGCGCGAAATGGGCACGGTGGAACTGCTTACCCGCGAAGGCGAAATCGCCATCGCCAAGCGCATCGAAGAAGGCCTTACCCAGGTCCAGACCGCCCTGGCCAGCTTCCCGCTGACCATCGAACTGCTGCTGGAGGAATACGACCAGCATCTGGACGGCAAGCGCCGCCTCAGCGAAATCCTGGCCGGCTTTGCCGACCTTGAACAAGCCGCCGATGCCGCCCAGGCCGAAGCCGAGCTGGCCGCCGCCGAAAGCGACGCCGAGGTGGACGAGGACGAAGACGAAGCGGCCGCCGGCGACGGAGAAGAGGAAGAAGCCGGCCCCAGCGGTCCCGATCCGGAAGAAGTGAAGCGCCGCATGGAACTGCTGCGCGACCACTACGGCAAATTCCAGAAAGCCGCCGCCAAGGCCACCGACATCGACGACAAGAAGGTGACCAAGCTGCGCGACCAGATGGCCGAGGAGTTCTTGAAGCTCAAGCTCCCCTCCGCGCTGATCGACAGTTTCGTGCGCCGCCTGCGCGAAGTGGTGGGCCGCATCCGCCATCACGAGCGCGTGCTGATGGAGATCTTCGTCAAGCACGTCAAGATGCCCAAGGGCGAATTCCTGAAAGCCTTCCCCAGCAACGAGGGCAACCTCGCCTGGGCCGAAGAGCTCGGCCGCAAGCGTCAGAAGTGGTCGCCGAACATCAAGACCTACCGCGAGCAGATCGACGGCGAGCAGCAGAAGCTGCTGGATATCGAGAAGAAGCTGTTCCTGCCGCTCACCGACATCAAGGAGATCAACCGCAGCATGTCGGTAGGCGAAGCCAAGGCCCGCCGCGCCAAGAAGGAAATGGTGGAGGCTAACCTGCGCCTGGTGATCTCCATCGCCAAGAAATACACCAACCGCGGCCTGCAGTTCCTCGACCTGATCCAGGAAGGCAACATCGGCCTGATGAAGGCGGTCGACAAGTTCGAGTACCGCCGCGGCTACAAGTTCTCGACCTACGCCACCTGGTGGATCCGGCAGGCGATCACCCGCTCGATCGCCGACCAGGCGCGCACCATCCGCATCCCGGTGCACATGATCGAGACCATCAACAAGTTGAACCGCATCAGCCGCCAGATGTTGCAGTTGTACGGCCGCGAACCGACGCCGGAGGAACTGGCCGTCGCGATGGAGATGCCCGAGGACAAGATCCGCAAGGTGCTGAAGATCGCCAAGGAACCGATCTCGATGGAAACGCCGATCGGCGACGACGAGGATTCGCATCTCGGCGACTTCATCGAAGACCAGAACGCCGGCTCGCCGGTGGAATCGGCGACCGACACCGGCCTCACCGAAACCGTGCGCGACGTGCTGGCGGGCCTGACCCCGCGCGAAGCCAAGGTGCTGCGCATGCGCTTCGGCATCGACATGAACACCGACCACACCCTGGAAGAAGTCGGCAAGCAGTTCGACGTCACACGCGAACGCATCCGCCAGATCGAAGCCAAGGCCTTACGCAAGCTGCGCCATCCGAGCCGTTCGGAACAGCTGCGCTCTTTCCTCGATATCGACTGAGCAGCGCGCTGTTAGCAGCACACCAAAAGCCCCGCACTGGCGGGGCTTTTTTATTACGCCCTCTCCCCTACGTGCAGTAGGGGGCTGGGTGGGGTGAAGCAACCTCGCAACAAACTCGCACGGATCAAACCGCCACCGCGCGCTCAATGCACGTCATAAAAAAATTGCTCCTGCACAATCTTGTCGCCCTTGACGTGATACACGCAGATCTCGCGCATATCCTGGCGGCCGCGTCCCTTCATCGTGG